>NZ_FNAF01000005.1 GCF_900101835.1 Peptococcus niger | reverse complement strand
TGCCGGATTCCAGCCGGGGTTCTTGTAGCCGTCTTTTACGGTAATTTTAGGAAAGTGGTCTTTGTCTAAAACGCTACCGGCTTTGACGTCGTAGATTTTATTTTCAATTTCCACACCTTCTCCGGCTTTAAAGGTTACACGGATGTACCCTTCCGGAGTGGCTTTCCCTGGATCGCTCGTTACGTCAAGGATGGGGGGCAGGTAAACAGCCTCAAATGCCTGGCTCTGATCTACCGTATAATCTCCGGTTAGGGGCTGACCCTCTTCATGACCTTGAACCTTCCATCCAAGGAATTTGTAACCTTCCGGTACATTTGACGGTACCGGCAGCTCCACTTTTAATCCTTTACCTATCTTCTGTACCTTTTGATCCTCTTTCAGCTGACCCCATTCCCCTGAATCGAACTTTAATTCTTTCAGTTGTCTAAAAGTCGCTGTATACCCGTTTTTGATATCTCCTTTCAAGTCAACCATATACTCCAAGCCATTTTGAGGCGGCAATAAGGGATGGTCCTCATCATAAATTCCCGGTTCGTCCTTACTGCCATACCCCTCTACCGGCTTAGTGGATACATAAAATGCAATCATGCCATTATTCGCGCCATCATCACTTAAAAAATGACTGGAAATATCCAACCCATATAGCATATCAAGACCGGACCGTCTATCCAGATATCCTTTTTCCACAGGTAAAAACCAATCCTCACGACCGTAACCGACTTCCTCGGTTTCATATTGAGGAAGGAATTCCGCAATGGGTCCCTCCTGGTCATTCCAGTTCATTAGTTTAACTTTCAACTCT
Organism: Peptococcus niger; assembly: GCF_900101835.1. Lineage (NCBI taxonomy): Bacteria > Bacillati > Bacillota > Clostridia > Eubacteriales > Peptococcaceae > Peptococcus > Peptococcus niger. The sequence continues at coordinate 139,820 of NZ_FNAF01000005.1, read as the reverse complement.
AAAGGCGCAAACGCCTCACGCCGGCTGTCAACGGTTTCATCATCCACCCATTTAACCCAGACTTCTGAGTTGATGATTTGGCGCAAAATAACTTCATAGGTTACTTGAAGATACTGCTTGGGGTCCCACATGGGCGGTTTTTGAATAATCGCCACTGCCGGTGCCAGATCAAAGGCTTCTGGCAGCCCAATAAGATATTGAATCCGTGAACTTGCTTGATGTGGGTTGGTCGCGCCCGGTTTAAAACGCGGCACCGGATCAAATTGAAATTCATCAAGAGAATGAATTACTTTTTCTTGAACAGGCGTAAATTTTTGAGGACCATCAACGCGCAATAATTGAATTGTAACCCCTTTATCCGTATCAAAGATATCTTTATCGGTTAGGGCAAATTCTTTTGCACGGGTTGCTGCCAGGGTTAGTTTAACTGTAGCCACCATCTGTTGATCGCTGATATCCGGAGAAATCGCAGCTCTTGACATGAGCATCATCCCCCTGAAGGGACTGGCAAAATCCATTTCTTCTTCAGGTGCATCAACAAAAGGCAAGGCCACATAGCGCATTCCATTTTCTATAGTGTTTTCAGAAGCAGAGGTATCTGACGCTGCAAAAAGTGTTCCCGGTAAAAGTACCAGGAACACCACAAAGGCAGCCAAATATCCCCAAAAGCTATTACGCATACTGGGACATCCTTTCTTCAGCAACTGTCGGATGACTATCTGCGTCTACCGCTATTTTTAATTTGAAAAATAAGCGGATCGCTCTGATTTTGTTCACCTTTATTGGTGTAAACATAGACAGTATCACCCTGCTGGAGCGCATTATTCAGCGAGAGTTGCAAGGGGAAGCGCTCTTCTTGCTTATTACATGTTACTTCCTTAGTTTCAATTAAATCATTGTTTCTATAAATCTCTGCTGTAATTGTGCAATTTGCACTGACGTGCATAATTGATATTTGTTTCGTTCTTGCGAAGGGGCTACGCACTTCAAAGTCAACCGGCTTATATTGCTCGATGTCCGCATCAGATAGTAAGGTCAAGTTTTCTGTACTTTCGTTGCCAAACTTATCTTTTGCACAGATGGTTAAGGCACTGCCACTAGCAACACTATTTTTAGGAAGGTAAATAGATCCCTTGTTTTCGTTAATTTCAGCAGTATAATTTTGCCCACCAACCGCAATATAAACGTCCTTAGCATCAACCGGGTGGTCATCCGTAATGTCAAAGCTGACGACATAGTGAGCCATATCCTCTCTGGAATCACTTGTAATATTGGTCAACTGGGGACCCTGACGATCAACAACAACCGCCTCAGAAATTTTACTAACGCTACCGTCTTTTTTAACCATCACTTGTACCTGGGTATCGTGAGCAAGATTTTGGGGTAAGGGCAAAGTAAATTCTCCGTTTTCAGCGACTTGAACCCCATCGCCTACCTCTTTACCACCGATATACAGCACCGCTGTGCTGCCGGCAGGAGCAGTACCGTTCAAGCTGTCTTTATCTTTTTGCTCAACCGTCGCTTTTGTCAAATCATCCTTCAAGAAAGACATGGTTAATGTCGTATCTTCCTGGACTTTCCCATCTCTCGCTTCCGGTGCAGCTGTCCATTCACCTGTCGCTTGATAACCATTGTTTGCTTTAACAGTCGGGGCTTTTCGGATAACTTCCTTTAAATCTGCGCCCGGTTTCACAAAATAAGATTGTCCTCCTTCAAGGCTACCTTTACGCTCATCTTCACTTTTAAAGCTAACGGTCAAATAACCTTTCGGTTTCTGGCTGCCCGTATCTGCCGGAAGGATTGTCGCTATTTCAGAGAATACAGCAGCATAGCTTTTATCCGATGTCGGTGCCGTTTTCGGTAGGTCCGGCTCCCATCCCTTATGAGCATAACCAATAGCTGGATCAATTTCAGGCGCTTGTGCGGCTTTCATATCTGCATTCGGTTTGACAAAATACTTGGTCACAGAACCGGGTTTAAAAGATCCCTTGCTTGCATCAAGCGGGTTAATCATATAACTGATCTCAACATAGCCTGCCGGCCGTTCAACGCCTTCATTAGCCGGGATAACATCCTCATAGGTGCTAAATTGAGCAACAAAGTTTTTATTTTCTATAAATGTTTCAGGGATTTCCGGTGTCCAGCCCGTGTATTTAAAGCCCGTATTTGCCGTCACAGATGGTGCTGCGACAAGGGCCTTAGCTGTACCCGGTTTAACAAAGAATTTCTTGCTTCCTTCTAAACGACCCTTATCAGCATCTTGACCAGCGATATCAAAGGTCAACGTCAGATACCCTTTCGGGGCAACTGCACCCGGCTCATCTGCTGAAATAACGTCATTAAGCGTTTCAAAAGTTGCCGCAAAGGTCAAATTGTTGTCAACTTGACCGGTGACTTCAGGCGACCAGCCGGTGTGGTTAAAGCCGACAACCGTTTCAACAGTCGGTTTCGTCAGCTCATCGGTATTGGTTCCCGGTTTGACATAGTAATGGGCAGGCCCTTTCAGGCTAGCTTTATCAGCATCAGCAGTAAACTGAACATCAAAATAGCCGGCAGGTTTTTGCACATTGTCCCCAGCTTCAATGACAGCATCTAGGGTATTAAAGGTTGCGGTTATCGTAATATCATCTTGTCCAATGGTTTCCGGTAACGCGCGATCCCATTCTTTAAAGGTATAGCCGGTGCTCGGTTTTACGTCCGGAGCGGTAATTTCAGATTTGCTGGTACCCGGATAAACATAAAAGGTACTTTGGCCATCTAAGGTCCCTTTGGCCGCATCAACTACAAAAGTCACCGCCGTATACCCCTGCGGTTTACCCGTCGTATTGTCAGCCGGAATAACGTTATCTGCATACTCAGCGGTAACGGTGACGTTTTCTGTAGCAGGCCAGCTAATGGAACGATTCCATTTAACAAAATGCTTGCCTTCCGGAGCCGTCAATTCCGGAAGATCTTGTGTCAAAAATCCTTCTTCTTTATCGCCGCTAAAATCAGCCTGGTAATAAAGGTCCTTGTTAAAATGCTCCCCTTTCGTTTTACCTGAGAATTGTCCCGCACCCGGATCATAGTCCACTTTTAAGAGTTTCGTCAGGACCACATGGCCACCGTGAACGGCATCCCAAGAGTAATCAAGGGCATAACCATTTGCCTTTGCCTTCTTATTAACTTGAATAACATTGCCGGGGTCTTCATTAAAAGACAAGGCTTTACCATAAATATCTGCTTCTTGATTAATGTCTGGCTTTCGAACCCGTCCCCAATATTCCTCCGTATCATTTTCCTTAGGAACAGTAATCTCTTGACCACTTAATTTAAAGCCTTGAATATCAGGCCTATCCTGTGCACCACCATCAACCCAGTCATACTGAACCCGGGTATTTAAAACTTGCTGGAAAGTTATAGAGCAAACTGTTTTTTCAAAGTTACCACCCGGGCTGTTCTTAAGCGGCACAGCATTGGCCAGGTCATAATAATCACCATCTGACTCTACTTCAAGATAGTACTTATAAACCTTATAGCTGTTTGGAACATATACAGGAAACTTTTTAGGGTAGGTATAGATGCCGGATAAGGGTTCTACCGTTGCCTGATCCACCATTTTATGCTCTTGGGGTTTACCTTGAGGATATTGATAGACTGAAATCCTCAACTTACCAAGATCTTCATACGTTAAATTGTAACCCTTGATTCGAGATTGTAATTCAATCTCTTTTTCATATTTCGAAAGATCATTTGGAGCAGACATGCGCGAGTACATCGGGACAAAGCTCCGTAGCATCGGCATATTTCCCATGTCCTCTGTTTCCATATCCAAAGGAATAATTAACTTTTGCGTCCCTGTTGCTGTCTGAGCTGTTTCTGCATGGGCCGGCATTGCCAAGGGCAGCATGGCAAAAACAAGCAAGGTGCATATAGCTATAGCTAACCTTCTAATATTCTTCATGTGTTCAATCCTTTCTTTAACGAACAATGCGTTTACCTGCGTCGTGAACCTTTACCAACATTTAAATCCACCGCAGCGTCTTCATATCCATCCTTTGTCAAGCTAATATGAAGATGGGTGCCAGCAAGTAAGGGCTTTTGCAAAGTAACCATTTTGGCCCCCACAATGGTACCCTCATACACCTCCTCCCCATTACTGTAAATCTTAACGTCCACTTGATCCTCGACACCCGGGTCAATGTAAATCCCTCTACTTCCGGCAAAGGGTTGTCTAACCCATACATTAAGCGTGGGCAATGGTTCAAGAAGTGTTTCTGCTAAATTATAATCAAGGCTACTGGTATTGCCCAAAACATCGCGGACGTGTATTTTTAGGGTTGCTTTCCGGTCCAAGAGATCATTGTCAATATAAAGCGTCCCTTTTCTGGGCTCACATTCGCTCCTATTGGTATAGACCTGATCGCCCACTTGATACCAACAATCCAGCAAATCAGCTTTAGAAAGCATATCAAAGGTCAATGGGCTTACAACACCTTCTCGCTCAGGCTGAATGTCCAAATTAGCCACACTCGGCGAGGTGTAATTTAAGGCGATTGTCGGGCTGATGCCCAAGGGTTCCATTCCTTGCGCCAAAACAACGCGAACCTTACGGCCATTTTCAAAATAATCTCCTGTCGCGTCACCAATCGGCACTTTGAAAGTATAGCTTACTTTTCCGCTTTCAGAATCTATCGCCTTATCCTTCAAAGCTTCCTCGGTTAAGTCAACAGAATAGGGGTCTCCATCTGGTTTAATCAGGGGCTCGCCATCTTCTGCTACCAGCCCAATCTCGCCATCCGGCAGCAGTTTTTGATCCTCTGGCAAAGCAACCTTCACCAGCAAGAATTTATTCCCGGCTTGAGCGATAGGAGTAAATCCTTGAACCGGCTTGCTGATAATCTCCGGAATGGCAACCTCCTTTTTGCTTACCTCTACAGTAAGTGCCACCTGCTTAACGCTATTATCCGAAAAAGTTACGGTAACCGTCCCTGTCTGTCGACCAACCCGTTCTGTTGAAATGCCTTTAATGGCACCGATTGTTGAACCGGCCGGCAGTTTTGGATTAAAATGATCCTCATTCAACTGAACCGCCTCGCCCTGAGCGACGGAAACATTCGCCACCCCAGTATAGTCATCTGCTAGGCTTGTCCTCTTTTGAACGGTCACCGTAAAGGGATACCACTTGCTGCTGCGGTCACTAAACTCAACCTCTATTGAGCCATAGTAGGTTCCCGGGTTATTCACATCAATATCTGTATACGCTTTTACCTGCGCCCCTGCAGGCAGTTCTGGAGTGAAATGGATAGTCGTGTTAGCTATCTTATCCCCCTGGGTAAGGGTCGCACTTGCTTCCCCCTGATATTGGTCCGCTTCCGTAGCCTTGTCTTTTATGCGAAGGGCCAAAGGATACCAGCCTTCACTGCCATCCTTAAAGCGAACCTTTACCTTTCCGGTGTAATGGCCTGGCCGAGCATCTTCGACCATCTGTCTAATCTCCCTGCTATATCTGCTGATGCGGGCGCCCTCCGGTAAAGAGGGGGTAAAGGAAACCGCACTCTCCGGCAAGTCCCCTCCAGCCCTTATTTCAGCAACAGCCTTACCCTTGTAGCGCTCAGCTTCCTTTTGTTCAGAAGCGGTCATGTATATTCTTAAGCGTATATTTCTCCCTTCAATTTCTTCCCAATCGTTATATTCTCTAGACCTTAGCTGGACTTTTTCCATATCCAGATAATAGTATCCCTGGCTACTACGACTAAATGAAGAGCTAGTATATTGCCAGTAACGAACGCCCTCTTCTCTTTCTCTATCAACACCTCTCCAATCAACATGGATGCGCCGACCTCTGGAATCATAAAATTCCATTTTTTGAAAGATTTCCTTATATGGATATTTATACCGTTTTTTTCCCTCTAGTTGTAGCAAATTTTGTTCTGCCTCATCCAAGCTTGCATACCGCGCCACAATATAGCCTATTTCCGGATCTCTGCTTTTTGCCATCGCCGGCGGTGATATGGCAAGAACCATCATTACCATTGCTAACACAATTGACGTTAGCCGATAAAAATTTTTTCGATCGACCATTTACGAAGTCCTCCTGTCTTTGTAGAAAACAGTTAATGATGTTTCCCCACTACAAATTTCTAAAGTCATTTTATTTTTTCCTTAGGCGCATCAAAGGCGCGAACAATAGCATCTCGAATTGCAGCGGATGTTAAAGTAGCACCGGTAACGGCATCGACTGAGTTCTGTCTATAGGTCATCTGCAAGGCCTGGAAGTCAGCTTTGCTTTTAACGCCTTTTTGAGCAAAGATCCGAAATACACCGGTATTGCCACCATTACCGCCGGCTCTGACCCAGTACCCTTTATCACTACCGTAAATACCGTCTGCTGAAGGTTTCGCCGCTAAATAGTTGCCGTTTTTATCAAAAAACACGCGTACCGTTACAGTATAGGCTCGGCGAATACTGCCGCCCTTACAAACGGCGGTGCCAGTAGCACTATAGGCACTGCCCGGTACCGAATCATCCGGGGAGGCGTCCTGCGCCATGTATTGTCCAAAGGCATCTAAGATAGCTGTTTTCAAGGCATCGCAGGTAACAGTCGCACCAGTTGTCGCATCCCAATTATCTTTATAGCGGCTGGAACGTTTATCTTTAAAGTCATGGCTATATGTCATCCGCAGAGCTGAAAAGTCCTCATAGGTCTTGCAATTTTTACTGCGAATGGTTTCATAAAAGGTCCGCCTTCCAGCGTAATCTTCCACGCCACCCTCTTCATGGTAACTTCTCAACCCATATACCGGCATAGCGCCACCGCTATAACTCCGATCGTCTGTCCTTTGCGCACGGGTATCGCGGAATTTTGGCGAATGACCGGTGGCGCGCCGCCAGTATTTATCGTTTTTACTGCGATAACGGTTGCTGCTATTTTCTAAAATATAAGGTTCAGAAGAAACATAATGACCCTCTTTATCAAAGGTCACGTCTACAGCTATATCATAGCCCCCCTTGACCTTGGCTCCGGAAATAGTTGCATGACCGGTAAATTGATATTTTTTAGGCTTCGGTGGTTGAGGTGGGTTATCAGGCTCCTCAGGTTTTGGAGCAGGTGTCGGCACGGCACCGTATTTCGCTTCATATTGCTTAAAGGCATCTAAAACGGCCAAGCGCACGCCATTACTTGCCATCGTTGCCCCAGTAACAGCATCATGATTGCCCGTATATGCCGCTACACGATCCGTATCATAATCAGCATTGTACCGGGTGCGCATCTTTTCGTAATCGGTTTTTGTGCAAATATGCTTTTGATGTACAATATCGTAAAAATTGCCCTCATCTACCGTTAAAATGTTCCAGTATGTCTTATTTTTAGGGTGCAGGGGTTTGCTCGTCTGGATTTTCAAGGTCTTTACTGTCCCATCTGCCGGATTAAAGGTTGTTTCCACGTCAACGTCATAGCCCGGCACAGAGCCCCAATCTTCTAATGCTTCAACGTGACCGTGCCCTATAAAGGTATAGGGGTCTTGCGGTTTAGGCTCCGGTTGTGGTTCAGGATTAGGTACCGGTTCCGGCGATGGTTGTGGCGCTGCTTTTTCAAACTCTTCGCAGGCATTTATTAGGGCCTGACGAACAGCCTCACTTGTAAGGGTCGCTCCGGTAACGGCATCATAATTAGACCGATAAAAATACGAACGCCTGCTGTCATACCGTTGGCGATAAGTTGTCCTCATAGCTTCAAAGGCGGCCTTATCTCGTCTTGGCATTTGAGCTACTATGGTATAAATATTCTCCTTATCAGGATTAACAAGCGCCTGCCAAGCTTTGAAAGTCTGCTCATTCACTTCGGTTAACATCGGTTTAACCTTAAATTGTTCTACCTGTCCTGAAGCATTGAATTTAGCAACCACCGAAATTCGGTAGGGATTTGTTTCTTTAAGCCCTTTTACTTCCGCTTCACCGCTAAAGGTAAAGGGACCTTTTCCCGGCTCGGGCTGAGGGTCATGAATGTCCTTTACAGAAATTCCCGGTTTAGGAGCCGGCGGTGTCGGTTCAGGTTGTGGCTCTGGTTGCGGTTGTGGTTCTGGTTTCGGCGCACTTGCTTCATACTGTTCAAAAATATCAAGGATGGCCTTGCGTACAGCACCTGATGATATGGTTGCGCCCGTTACAGCATCTGCATTACCCAGGTAGGCTTCGCTGCGTTCACCATCAAAATCCTCATTATAAGTCGTCCGCATAGCTTTAAAATCCGCTTTTGTCTTTATTTTTCGCGCTTTAAGAATTTCACTAAAACTTTGCTTCTCGTTACTCGGATCACCATTGATTAACGTATTAACATAAGGTTTGTTTTTACGATGCAAATTAGCCGGAGGGGTTATTTTTACCTTGGTTAATTCACCGGCTGCATTGATTTCAGCATCAACGCCAAGCTCATAGTTCCCTGTCCTCCATGAGGGATCTGCAATAACTTTAGCAGTACTATGAAAAGTTTTATTGGACGTGGTCCGCAAAGATCGGGCTTGAGAAACATTAGCATGTTCCGCAGCAAAGGCCGATATGGGCACAGAAGCAGAAAAAGCGATGAGTACACAAGCTGCAATGAATTTATTTCTCTTCATATATTCCTCCTTTATCATAACCGAATTCATTAACTATAGCTAATCCTAGTTCATTTGAATAAACATGTCAACGCTAATCTAATTATATTTTATTTTTATGTCAATGCTAATTTTATGGCATCTACTTTTTATACTTATAGCCGATTTATTTGTTTTTACTTTTTAATATTTTTTAGACTTTCAAGATAAGGTAACGAATTTAACTTAGTGACTAAGATTGACCATCAAGCCCTTGAATGTGTTGTTTTTAACCACCGGCACCCTTACCAAGGACTGCTGAATTTTGCCTGCTGCCAGCTGACATAAAAAACAGACCGCCAAGGGGCTCACCATTATCCTTCTGGTCATAATGGTGTCCCCTTTGTGCGGTCTGTTTTTTTATGGAATGATTCGCCTGCTCGTGGGCAGTTGCCTCTAGGCGTCAAGCATCCCTTTTTCCTTTAAAAATGCTTTCGCCACGGATTGTGGCGTTTTCTTCTCAACTTCAACGGCGTAGTTCATCTTGGACATGGTCGCTTCATCAATTTGCCCGGACAGCTGGTTTAAAACCGTTTTCAATTCAGGGTGGTCGGCCAAGACATCGGTACGGACGACAAAACCGGCCTGGTAGGACGGATAGAATTCCAAATCATCTTTCAACGCCGTAACCCGCGGGTCGGACAATTGCCCGTCTGTGGTAAAAGCGCTCATCACATCAATTTGCCCATCAAAGAGGGCTTGATATTTGAGCCCGTTGTCCATATCCGCCGTTTGCTTGAAGTTCAAGCCATAGGCCTTAATCAGCGCCGGATAGCCGTCTTGGCGCTCAAAGAAGTCATAATTGGCGCCAAAAATCAAGGATGGCGCCAAGGGAACCAGGTCGCTGAAGTTTGTCAATCCGTGTGCCTGGGCCAAATCTTTGCGCACCGCCAGGCTATAGGTGTTGTTAAAGCCAAGCATGGCACACCAGGTCAATCCGTACTCCTGTTCATAGCGTTTCTTAAGTTCAGGAAAGCGGGACTCTTTATAGGGCGTCTTGTCTTTTAAAACGTTCTGCCAAGCCGTTCCGGTGTACTCAGGATATATATCAAAATCTCCTTTTACCATGGCCGGGTGAATATTCCCCGTCCCGCCGGCGATGCCATGAGAGATGGTCGTATTTAAATCCGTTTTTTCTTCAATCAGGTTCGCCGCAATTTCCGCCAGGATGTAGCTTTCTGTGGTCGGTTTTGAGGCAATATTGACCGTCGTTCCCTGCCGCAGGCCAAGGCTGCAGGTGAGGGCGCCGATGCCGACCAGCAGGACCAAGGCAAAGGCCAGCCAGCGTTTGCGCCTTTCATCCGGAACCGCCCGACGGTGCCGGCGCGTCAAGCCCTTTTCCACCAAGCCCAAACCGCCGTCACATACCAGCGCAAGTAGGGCAATCAACAGGCTCCCACTGATGAGCAAGGCCTTGTTATTGGTGGTGATGCCACGAAAAACGGCCACCCCCAGGCCACCGGCGCCGACAAAAGAGGCAATCCCTGCCATGGCGATGGTCATGGTCAGCATATTGCGAATTCCGGAGAAAATCACCGGCAGGGCCAGCGGCAATTTGACCTGTAGGAGCATCTGCCGCTCCGTATTACCCATGGCCAGGGCCGCTTCTAAAACACTCTGATCAACGCTGGTCAGGCCTATATAGGTGTTGCGCACCACCGGCAGCAGGGCATAAATGGTCAGGACGATGATGGCTGTCGTATTGCCGATCCCTGTAATAGAAATAAATACCCCCAACAAGGCAATAGATGGAATCGTATAGGCAATGTTGACGACCGATATCACCACCGGTGCATAACGCGGCCTTTCACTGATGCCGATGCCGACAAGCCCCCCGATGACAATGGCAATCAAGGCTGCAATACCGGTAATCATCAGGTGGTCCAGGGTTAAAGACAAGTAAAAAGAGCTATTCGTCGTCAACTCTTTAAAAACATCTGTGAGCATATCTCCCTCCCTTACACTTGCTTGTCATCCTGCACTTGCCAACGGGCCAAGGCTTGTGCATAAACATCACGGTCAGCGTCATTGAAACAAACCAGGTAAACGCTCATCTCCGCTGGCGCTGTAGTTGCCACCGTGCGCACCGCAATGTCCGCCGCTTCTTCAATCGGGTACCCATAAACGCCGGTTGATATGGCCGGAAAGGCAATGCTCTGAAAGCCTTCCTGCACCGCCAAGTTCAAGCTGTTGACATAGCAAGCGGCCAAGGATTCTGCTTCACCTGCCGCGCCACCATGCCAAACCGGCCCAACCGTATGAATAATGGCGCGGCAGGGCAGCTTATAAGCGCCGGACAAGCGCGCTTGCCCCGTCGGACAACCGCCAATTTTCCGCGTTTCGGCCAATAATTCCGGTCCTGCCGCCCGGTGAATGGCCCCGTCAACACCACCCCCACCGAGCAAGGACTCATTGGCCGCATTCACAATGGCATCGACCTCCAAGCGGGTAATATCCGCCTGAATGACTTGAATAGACATCTGATTCCCTCCCTTTAAGTGTAAACCGTCATCATTTATGTACCCAAGTTACCCTGCCGTCACGCACAAGCCCATGCAAAAAGACCGCCCGGACAACCAGGCGGTCTTGTCATCTTATCCATCAGCAACCGGCGAAAAATACCGGTGCAAAATTTTAGCGGCCAAATCCCTATTGGCTGCCCCCAGCAAGGGGGCCCCATCTAAAAAGGGGTCTGCCTCGCTTTCGGCAGGGAATAAAGGGGCCACAATCCCCCCCACCTCTTCTAAAATCACCCGTGCCGCCGCATGGTCCCAGGGGCGCAGCCGACTGGACAGGTACAGTTGCAGCCTGCCCGCCGCCACCTGGCAGAGGGCCAGAGAGGCGCAGCCCATTGACCGGGTCGCCCGTACTTCACGGCTGATGTTGAGCAGGCCGGCATCTGTCCGGCGCATCAGGTTGCGCAGGGTTCCGATGCTCATTTCCAGGATGCAGGCCGAAAGCGGCTGCGCCGGCGGCTGCGCCAGCGGGCGACCGTTCAAGCTTGCCCCGTGTCCTGAAATGCCTTGATATAAGTCGTCCCGCTCCACATCGTAAACAATGCCTAAAAGCGGTTTGACGCCGGCGTATAAGGCAACGGAGATGGCGTAATCTCGCCCCCGGCTGATAAAGTTGGTGGTGCCGTCAATGGGATCGACAATCCAGGTTAAGCCGCTGATGGGCGCATTGGTCTTTTCTTCGGCGTAAAAATCCGCCTTTTGCAGCAACTGGAGTCCTTCCGCCAACCGGTCTTGAACCTTCCGATCCAAATTGCTGACCAAGTCCTGGGGGTCGTTGCCCTTGTACTCAATCCGTTCAACCTGCCAGCTTAAAAGGGCCTGACCGGTTTGACGCACCAAATCGGCCGTCTCAGCGGCCAGGGGCAAACAATCAACCTGTGCCGTCATTGGGCTGCCAGGCTCCGGCAAAGGGGCATGATTTCAGCCAAGCCCACGTAGCGTTCGCCGGACGCCAGGATCAGAGTCGGTGCAGCGGTAATGTCATAGGCCCGGGCCAGGTCGGTATTGGTCGTACAATCGACGGTTTCGTAGGCCATTCCTGCTCGATCCAGCTCTCGCTTGGCCATAGGGCAATTCGGGCAGGTGGGCGTTGTAAAGAGCCAGGCGCCGGTCAATGGAGAGGCCTCTGTGGTTACTCCTACGTCTTCTTTGACCGGTCCAGGCGCCTGCACCCTGCCTTCAGCAGTGGTTGTCCAGCGCAAACCCATTTTAGCGGGATCATAGAGCTGACGGTCTTTAAATTCTTGGGCTTTGCCGTCATTCCAGTTTTGCACCGGACGGTAGTAGCCGGTTATGCGGCTGTAAACCTCCGTGGCTTGGCCACAATGGGGGCAGGATTTTTCTTCCCCGCTCAAGTAGCCGTGATCACGGCAAACCGAATAGGTCGGGGAAATGGTGTAGTAAGGCAGCTTGTAATTTTCCGCAATCTTCCGCACCAATTGCGCAGAGGCCTTCCAATCGGGCAATTTTTCCCCTAAGAAACCATGGAAAACCGTCCCGGATGTGTAGAGGGTCTGCAAGTCGTCCTGAATGTCCAGGGCTGAAAAAATATCGGCCGTATAGCCCACTGGCAGGTGAGAGCTGTTGGTATAATAGGGCGTATCGCCGGCCTTGGCCGCCGTAATAATCTCCGGATACCGCTGGACATCATGCTTGGCAAAGCGGTAGGTGGTGGATTCCGCCGGCGTCGCTTCCAAATTGTACAAGTCACCGTACATTTCCTGGTAGTCAGACAGGCGGTTGCGCATATGGTTTAAAACGTCCTTGGCGAAGGCCTGCGTTTCCGGATGGGTCAAATCCTTGCCCAGCCATTTGGCATTTAGGCCAACTTCATTCATACCGATTAAGCCAATCGTTGAGAAGTGGTTTTCAAAGCTGCCCAGGTAATGCTTGGTGTAGGGATAGAGGCCGGCATCCAAAAGCTTAGCAATGACGGTACGTTTTGTCTTTAACGACCGGGCGGCAATGTCCATCAGACGGTTGAGCCGACGGTAAAAATCATCTGCGTCTTTGGCCAAATAAGCAATGCGCGGCAAGTTAATGGTCACCACACCAATGCTGCCGGTGGATTCCCCGCTACCGAAAAATCCCCCGGATTTTTTACGGAGTTCACGTAAATCTAAACGCAGACGGCAGCACATAGACCGGACGTCATTCGGTTCCATGTCGCTATTGATGTAATTTGAAAAGTAGGGCGTCCCGTACTTGGAGGTCATTTCAAACAATAAACGGTTGTTTTCTTTATCGGACCAGTCAAAATCCTTGGTGATGGAATAGGTCGGAATCGGGTATTGGAAGCCCCGTCCATGGGCATCTCCTTCGAGCATCACTTCAATGAAGGCCTTGTTGACCATGTCCATTTCCGCTTGGCAGTCGCCATAGGTGAAGTCCATGTCGCGACCGCCGACAATGGCCGGCTGGTCGGCCAAGTCCCGCGGAACCGTCCAGTCCAGGGTAATATTGGAAAAGGGGGCCTGGGTTCCCCACCGGCTTGGCGTGTTCACCCCGTAAATAAAGCTCTCTATGCACTTTTTAGTGGCTTCATAGGACAAACCGTCTGCCCGAACAAAGGGGGCCAGATAGGTATCAAATGATGAAAAGGCCTGGGCCCCGGCCCATTCATTTTGCATAATCCCAAGGAAGTTGACCATTTGGTTGCACAAGGTGGCCAAATGCTTCGCCGGGCTTGAGGTAATCTTTCCCGGGATCCCGCCCAGGCCTTCCTGGATGAGCTGCTTAAGGCTCCAACCGGCACAGTAACCGGTCAACATGGAGAGGTCATGTAAATGAATGGCGCCGCTTTTGTGGGCCTCCGCAATGTCCTGGTCGTAAATTTCAGACAACCAATAATTGGCGGTGATGGCACCGCTGTTGGACAAAATGAGCCCACCTACAGAATAGGTCACGGTCGAATTTTCTTTAACCCGCCAGTCTTCAACGTTTACATAACTGTTAACAATATCTTTATAATCCACCAGGGTGTTGGAAACGTTGCGCATTTTTTCGTGCTGTTTACGATACAAAATATATGCCTTGGCCACGTCTGCATAGCCGGCCTGGGATAAAATTTTCTCAACCGAATCCTGAATATCTTCCACACAGATGAGTTCATCGCTAATCTTCGGTTCAAAATCAGCCGTCACTTTAAGCGCCATAAAATCAATAATATCCGGCGTATATTGACGCTCACAGGCATCAAAAGCCAGCACCATGGCATGGGTAATTTTTTCAATATTAAAAGGGGCCACGGAGCCGTCACGTTTTAAAACTTGATACATCTGATAACCTCCCATGTATTTTTAGCTACTTTAAATGCTAGCAGAAGGGTCCTCAGATGTCAACGCATTTTACTAAATATGCCTACAAATTCCCGATATGCCGGTATAGAGATACTATATGTAGTTTTACCCGCGCCGCTCTGCCCGGGGACAAACCGTTCGTACAGCGGTTAGGCAGGCTTCCATTTCTTTTTCTGACAGGCTATGTAGTCCGACTTGCAGGAGGTCGCCTTCGTCTTTAAAAGATTGTAAAAAATACCTCTGCACCGGACCAATCCAGCGGGCCAAGGAGAGGAGCCGGTCCGGTGTATGAAATTCTTTAACCACCGTGGTGCGAAACTCAAAGGGCAGGCCGCTGTCTTTCAAGAGGGTCATGCTTGCCTGTATGGTGGCCAGGTCGACGGTGGCTAAACCCACCGTTTCTGCGTAGTGCATGGGGTCGTTTTTAACATCCATGGCCACATAATCTAAGATGCCCTCAGAAAGAAGGGTCCTTAACCGCTTCGGAAAACTTCCGTTGGTGTCCAGCTTGACCGCATAGCCCATCGTTTTAATAGACCGGATAAAGGCGGGCAGGTCATCCCACAGCAGAGCCTCACCGCCGCTGATGCAAACGCCGTCCAATAATCCTCGGCGCGCCTTAAGAAAGGCTAGAACAGACGCAACCGTGTGCTGTTCATCTGCCGGCAACCGGTCCTCCGCCAAGGACCCGTTGTAGCAAAAGGGACAGCGAAAATTGCAGCCGCTGATGAAAACGGTGGCCGCGGTTTTGCCGGGATAATCCAGCAAGGTCAGCGTATTGACTTGTCCAATCATATGGGTTCCCCTACCTTTACCTGATTTTTCCGCCATGCTATACTAAGCACGGCGCATTTTAGCGTCCTTTGTCAACTGTCATCAACTTGAAAGGAGCCTTTTCTTGCAAATTTCTGATGCCAAACTATTACCACCGGCCGCCCGTAAGGTCTTAGCCCTGTCGGCCATCCTAACCTTAGTGATTACGACTGCGGTAACCGGTCTTCTATACTTAATTTTATCCGCCTTTAATGTGCCGCCCCTGGTCCTGGTCATCGCCCGCTGCCTCTGGGGATTCATTTTCACCCTCCTGGTCTTCAATTGTATCGCTAAGCCAACGGTGGGTTACAAGCGCTATCGGTATCTGATCCGTGAAGACCTGATTGCTGTACGTTATGGTGTATTGACCGTTACCCGTGAGTACCTCCCCATGCGGCGGTTGCAGAAAGTTCACGTTGAAAGTGGTCCGGTCAACCGTTTATTCGGTTTGGCGGACATTGAACTCTACTCTGCCGGCGGCACTTTATCAATTCATTGTTTGCCGGAAGATGAGGCCAACGACATCGCCGAATCCCTAAACCGGCAGATTAACGCCCTGATTGCCGAAGGCGAGGTGGCTGCCCGTGTTTGAAAAGCCCTTTAAACACGACAAGCGAATGATCCCCGCCCGGTTTTTTGCCAGTCTGACGATCTTTGCCGTCTTGATTGCAGGCAATCTGGAGGATCTTAAAAGGCTGGTGACCACTTTGATAAGTGGCAATTTCCAGCAAGCCCTAGGCGCCACCGCTGGCATTTTGCTGCTCCTCCTGCTGGCAGTGGCCTTTAACGGTATTTCCGCCGTCCTCCTCTGGCGCCGCCAAGAATTTTTTCTCCACGATGATGTCTTTGAAGTCCGGGATACCAAGCTGATCAAACGCCTGATGCGTATTCGTCTGGCGGATATTTCCAATGTTCAGCTTAAGGAACCGCTCGGCTGCCGCCTTTTAGGCCTTGCCCAGGTCTGCATCAACACCAATACCCGGTCCACTGCCGCTTCCACAGATGTCACCGTTTATCTGGACAAGAAAAGGGCTGCGGCACTCCGCCAAGCCCTACAGAAGCGTCCTCAAGCCGGCGCCGTTAAGGAAGATCTTCCCGACGCACCCCCAGCTGAACCTGTATGGGAGAAACACTATTCAACAGCCGAGTTGGCCCGTCACTGGATCATGAGTCTGTCTTGGTCTTCTGTTCTCTTAGTGGGCTTAGCCCTGGCCTGGGGCCTTCTCTTTGCCCTCATCACCCTGGTCATCGGCGAAGATTTGAATTGGCTGCCCCTCAGTGACATTGAAGGCCTGGCACCGCTTATCCTCCTCCCCATCCTTACCGGGGGCCTATTGTTTCCCTTCCTCAGACAGTCTGTCCGCACTTGGACACGCTGGTGGGACTTTCGGGTGGCTAAAGCCGACAATCGCTTATACCTGACCCATGGGCTTTTAACCCGCCGGGCCTTCACTGTACCGCCCCACCGTATCCATGCCATTAGCTTAGAGCAAAACTTCATTGGCCGCCTCTTGGGCTACGCCTCGGTCAGCATCGTTAACGTTGGGTTGGAAGATGAGAAGGAAGGACCTGCAGCGCAATTACTTTTAGCCGCATCCTTAAGTGAGATCTTTAAGCAACTGGACCAGCTTTTACCGGGCAGCGTCTGGCAGCCGACCCTTAAGCGTCAACCGCTGAGAAGCATTATCCCCGCGGCCTGGCCCCTCTTGCTCTTTCTCGCCTTACTGGGCGCAGGCATCCTCTATGCCTTTCCCGGCAGCTGGAAACTGATGGCCCTGCCACTTTTCCTGCTTATGCCCCTTTATGCCCTAGCTGTCCAGCGAACGCCGGGCATTGATTGGCAAAACAACCGCCTCGTCCTGGTAGAGGGCAGCTTCGACTGCCGCTGGCATTTTCTCCATGAAGGTCATATTCAGCAGCTGACCACCGAGGAATCCTTTTTGGCCCGTCAATTAGGGCTGTCACGGATGTCCTGTTACATTCTTTCGCCATCCGCCTTGTCAAGCCTTTTCTTATCCGGCTACTACCCGCTTTCCCAGTGGACCCCCTTTCTGAAAGAATGGGTCCGCTGGCGGGACAATCGCCAGTCCCTCCTGAAAAATAAGCCTTACAAAAAAAGGCCCCTTTCATCATGGCAAAATGAGGCTGACGAAAAGGGGACCTTTCATTAAAAATATGCCACTGAAGGCAGTTAATGCACTTTTTGCCGACGGGTAAAGCCTTCCGCCGCCTCTTTTTTCTCTATCCAAATGGTCGCCTCTTTACTTGGCGCAAGCTGATAGGCTCCATTTTCATAGCAATATCTTTTTTTCGCCACCGGGACAACTTGAGCATAATCTTGTAAAAAAGCCTGGTAGGGACTACCGGTTACACCCATATAGCCCATGGTCTTGGCCAGTAAAAGTTCCGGATCCAAGGGGCCGAAAGAGCCGCTAAAATCCTTATCAAGCCTTGCCTTGGCTGATTCGTTTCCCCAAATCAAATAGGGGGTTTTATAAAAATGGATATTTTTCAGAACCCCTTGGTCTTTAGAATCAATAAAACCCATCTGGTTAAAAAAGGTATTGCTAAAGCCGGGGCTATGGTCTCCAAAGGCCACCACTACCACCGGTTTATCTAAGTCTTCCAGGCGACGCGTAAAATCCCATAAAACCTGCCCGGTATCTGCCACGCCTTCTAAGTAGGCCTGAAAGGCGTTAAAGTCTTCTTCACTTATGCCTTCTGGCCGCTCGCACCATGAGTCGGCAGCAAGAAGGCCGGCATAGGGGCCATGATTTTGCATCGTGGCTGTGTAGTGAAAAAGCGGTTTTTCTGCCCCTTGAACCCGGTTGAAGACATGGTTGAAAAGGGCCTTATCCGCATATAGCCCGTCCTCTTCTTTATTCTTAAAATAATTCTGGGTATAGAAAAACTTTTCAAAGCCCACATTGGGCAGGACATTAACCCGATTGTAAAAATAACCGTCATTAGGGTGCATGGCTTCTGTGGCGTAACCTTGATCTTTGAAAAAGGAAACATAGGTCGGGCGTGGCCAGCGAAAGCTTGGATCCATAATGGTCATAGAAAAGCCGGAGAGGACCTCTAATTCAGAAACGGTGGTGCTGCCGCCAAAAACATCCGGCACCAGGTCCCCTGTAATGGCCTCCTTCTGCAGGGAGTGAAAATAGGCATAGGGGTCTCTCTCTTCCAGACCTGCCATGCCTAAGTCGGAAAAATCCTTAAAGGACTCCAAAAGGACCACCAAGACATTGACCTTTTGTTCCTCTGCCATCGGCATCGCCCGGTAGTCTTGTAATACCTCTCGAGCCAAAGCCTCATCAACCGGTTGGCGAGTGTTTAACAGAACCGCATAGGACTGATAAATAAAAGAATAGGGAAAGCCATTGCTGGCATCGTTGTCAATGCCGACCCAGTTGTTTAATCCCTGAACTTCACCGAGATAGAAGGCTTTTTTCCAAGTTTTATAATTCCCCTGGGCAGCAAAACCGGTCACCAGCAAAAGAGCGACCAGTCCCCCGGCCACCAACCGGGGCAATTGGGGTACTTTCGGCAAATGTCGACTAAGGCTTGCTAAAAGGACCACCCCTAGCCCGACAGCAATCAGCAAGGGCAAAAGGTCCTGTAAATAACGCGGCATAATTTTGACCATGGGCCCTAAAAAATAGACATCGTCAATGCGCAAACTTTCATGACGATAGGCTACCTTGACCGCGTTAAAAACCGCCAAAAGTCCCCAGAAAACCGTATTGACAAAAACGGCGATGCGTAAAGAGGAGCTGAGGGCAAAGACCAGCAGCAGGCTGAGAATAATCGGCAAGGCATTTAATAAAAGCAAGGGGAGGTTGGTTAAATAAGCCGCAAAAAGGCCATCGATAAATTGATAGAAGCCAATGTACAAAGAGCCTAGCGTAGTGACAGCACCAACTCCAAGTAAAAACAGGCCCGTAGCAAGGGCGCTTCGCAAGGTCCATTGGCCGCCACCGACTCTTTTAGGATCCCCCTTCACAACCATCCCCTCCCTCTAAACAGGTTAGCTTATACTTGATGGGCCAAAAATTTTTCAATCCGGTCGCGGACGCGGTTTTCGCCCATAATCTGCTGAACGCTCCACAAGTCCGGACTGGCCGAGCGGCCGGTCACGGCAAGGCGAATCACGGCGCTCACATCACCCACATGCCCCTTATAGGCGTCCGGGTCTTTCTTGTAATCCTTGGGCCGGGCGGCATAGCCGTTGGCTGTGGCAATGTCCCGCACCTTAGCGAACCAGGCGCTGTTATCGTCTGCCCCATCGTAACCGGCCAGGTAAGCCCTTAAGATGGTCTGGGCATCTGTCGGACTGACGGCTTCCGGCAAGGGGTCTTCCAGCTTGAACCAATCGTCAAAGAAATAAGAAACATGTGCCAACATTTGAGCCGCGCAAACCAAGTCTTTGCGCGGTTTTTTGCCGTCTCGACCGATGCCCAGCAAGCGTACCAGGGCGGCCTTATCGGCTGCTAAAATGAGGGCGGCGTCGGGCGCATACTGGTCCGCCCAGTGGATGAGGAAAGTGGCCAGTTCTTCTTCTGAAATATGCAAAAGGCTCTCTTTGGCAACATCATCCAGTTTAACCATATCGTAGAGGGCACCGGAGGTGGCCATTTTATCCAGGGTCACCGGGAAATCTGCCAAAGGTGCCTCCGGGTTTGCCAACCGCCATTCCTCATAATCCGAATTGATCAAAATCATCAAGTACTCGCGCACTGACGTCGGATGATAGCCTTTTTCCATGTAGTAGGACAGGGCCATTTCCGGGTCTTGCCGCTTGGAAAGTTTACGGCGGGTGTCCCCATCTATTTTCATCAAATGAGAGGTGTGGCAATACAGGGGCGCCGGCCAGCCTAAGATATCAAAGAGTTCCAGGTGGATGGGCAGGGTCGCCAGCCATTCTTCACCGCGCACCACATGGCTTGTCCGCATAAAATGGTCATCCACCACGTGGGCGAAATGATAAGTCGGAATGCCATTGGTCTTTAACAAGACCACATCCTGTTTATTCGGGTGAACGGTGACATGGCCGCGAATGCCATCGGGAATCTGACGTTTTTCCTCAGGCAAGGCACGGGAACGAAGGCGGAGGGTCCAGGGGTCTCCGGCGTCCAGGTGCCGGCGAATGTCTTCAAGGCTTAAGAAACGATCTTTGGCCCACTTCCCATAGTAGCCGGTGTCCGCCTTTTCCGCTTCCTGGGCAGTGCGCAGGGCGGCCAGTTCTTCTTCTGTGGCAAAAGAAGGATAGGCGTAACCCTTAGCCACCAGATGCTTGGCCACCACGTGATAAATGGCCGCGCGTTCACTTTGGTGGTAGGGCCCATAGGCCCCCCTTTCTCCATCTTGAAAGACCCCTTCATCATAATTGATGCCGAAATAGGCCAGCGCATCGGTAATAACCTCTTCTGCGCCATCCACATACCGTTTATGGTCCGTATCTTCAATGCGGAGGAAAAAACGACCGCCGGACTGATGTGCCAGGCGCTCATTGATCAAGCCTGTGTACAGGTTGCCGATGTGCATAAATCCCGTTGGCGACGGCCCTAACCGGGTGACAAAGGCCCCCTCGGCCAGGTCACGGGATGGGTAGCGTTTTTCCAAATCCGTTATTGTATCGGTTACATCCGGGAAGAGCTGGTCAGCCAATTGTTGATAATCCATATTGCCTCCTTGAGCGCACTGTTTGACATAATAAAAGACGGTTCCATGCGGAACCGCCGTCCATAACCCATAGGGGAATCGAACCCCTGATTCCACCGTGAGAGGGTGGCGTCTTAACCGCTTGACCAATGGGTCTTGAGGTACTTATATTTTAACGAATGATATTTACTTTGTAAAGGGCTTTGCGCAATTAACAACCGGTTGAAAAAAGAAGATAAGAAAATTTTAGCCAAAAGTCTTGACCGGGTAAAAACTATCCACTAGAATAACAAAGGTTTGTCATCAATAGGTAAGGGGGTATTATTTTGGCCAGAAAATTTTATGATGTGGAATCACGTCCGCCGTGGCGAGAATCCATTCCGCTGTCTGTTCAACACTTGTTTGCCATGTTCAGCGCCTCTATTTTAGTGCCGACGATTTTGGGAATTAACCCGTCGGTGGTCCTCTTTTTCAACGGGATTGGAACGTTAATTTTTATTTTTATCACCAAAGGCTCATCGCCTGCCTACTTGGGCTCAAGTTTTGCCTTTATTGCTCCAAGCCTGCTGATCATCAATGCCTCCGGCATGGGCTATAGCTATGCCTTGGGGGGCTTTGTGGCCTCAGGCCTTGCCCTGATGCTGGTAGCGGTCATCGTTTATTTCTTCGGTGTTGCCTGGATCAATGCCTTGTTGCCTCCGGCAGCCATGGGGGCCGTTGTCGCCCTTATCGGCTTAGAACTGGCGGGCACAGCGGCAAAAATGGGCGGCATCGTCTTAGAGGACGGCGCGAATGTTGATTTCAACCGGGTGGCTGTCTTTATCATTACCCTGATGGCTGCGGTCTTGGGCTCCATCGTTTTGCGGGGCTTTTTAGCCCTGATCCCGGTTCTCCTGGCCATTGTCATCGGTTATGTGGCGGCGGCCATTGTCGGCCTTGTCGACTTGACCCCTGTGAAAGAGGCGGCTTGGTTTTCTTTGCCGGCCTTTAGCCACCCGACCTTTGACTGGGGGGCCATGACGATTATTTTACCGGCCACCCTGGTGGTCATCAGCGAACACATTGGCCACCAGTTGGTAACAGGGAAAATCATCGGCCGCAACTTAATTCGCAAGCCGGGATTGCACAAGACCCTCTTTGCAGACGGTTTTTCAACCATGCTGTCCGGTTTAGGCGGTTCTGTACCAACCACCACTTACGGCGAGAACATTGGGGTCATGGCCATGACCCGGGTCTACAGCACCTGGGTCATCGGCGGCACAGCCGTCTTGTCCATCGCCTTAGGCTTCATCGGTAAGGTGTCGACCTTGATCCAGTCCATTCCGCCGGAGGTTATGGGTGGGGTCAGCTTTCTCCTCTACGGCATGATTGGGGTGTCCGGTATTCGCCTGCTGGTGGATGCCAAGGTGGATTACAACCTGCCGCGCAACCAGGCCTTAACGGCGATTCCATTTATTACCGGTTTATCCGGCGCCTATGTTCAACTTGGATCGGTAAAATTAACCGGTATGGCCCTGGCAACAGTGGTGGCCCTGCTTTTGGGCCTGCTGCTTTACCTGCTTGACCGGCTAAAGTTGACGCAAGACCGGAATGAATTAAAAGAAAATAATTAAAAGCACCCAAAAGCCCGTCACCATCGGAGGTCTAATCCGATGGTGACGGGCTTTTTTATGGCGCCTCCCTTGCTGCCGGCGCCGCAAGCCATCACTCCTGCAAATAGCGCCGAATGGCCAATAAAAAGGGAGCCCCGTATTTTTTCGCTTTAACAGCCCCAATGCCATGGACCGCCAGCAGGTCTTCCGACGTCCGGGGCATCCGACGCGCCAGGTCTTGCAAGGTCCGGTCCGTGAAAATAATATAGGGCGGCAAGCCCAGATTATCCGCCATCTCGCGGCGCAACTGGCGCAAGGCATGAAAGAGGGTTTCGTCCAGGTCCTCCGTTGCCAAGTGCCCTTGTCCACTGCGGACGCTGCGCGGACGATTCATGCTCAACTGGACCTCTCCCTGCAAAAGCGCCCGGCTTTTTTCGGTTAACTTGAGAATCGGATAGTCCGCCCCCACCACAGCCAGGTAACCCTCCGCCGCCAGAAGGGTGATCACATCGCGCAAGGCCCCCTTACTGCTTTTTGCCAAAAGCCCGTAAGTGGATAAGCGATCGAATCCCTGTGCGCGGATACGCTCAGTTTTTGCGCCGCGCAACACATCTATAATCAAGCTGGTCCCATACCGCTGGCCCATCCTGGCAATACAGGAAAGCACCATCCGCGCCGGTTCGGTCACATCCGTCGTCGTGATCCGGCCATCGCAGATGGCACAATGGCCGCAGGCCGGTGGTAAGTCCTCGGTCGGTTGAAAATAACGCAGCAGGTAATGACGCAGGCAGGAGCCGGTGTAGGCATAGCCAAGCATGGCGTCCAATTTTTGCCGGGCATTCGGCTCCCTGCTTTGCCCGATGAGGAAAAGGTTGGTCATAATATCCGCCGCATTGAAAAAAAGCACCGCTTCAGCCGGCGCCCCGTCCCGACCGGCGCGGCCCGCCTCCTGATAATAGCTTTCGATATTCTTAGGTATATTATAATGAATTACCCGCCGTACATCCGGTTTATCAATCCCCATCCCGAAAGCATTGGTTGCCACTGCCACTTGGACCTTATCATTAATAAAGGCGTCTTGGTGCCTTTCCCGATCTTCTGCTGAAAGGCCTGCGTGGTAGGCAACCGCTGTCACACCTTGATCGTTCAAGTAGGCGCTCAAGGTATCCACTGTTCTGCGGGTGGCGCAATAGACAATGGCACTCTGTCCATCTGCCAAAAAAGACAGGAGCGTTTTTTTGCGGTCGCTCGGCGCTAAAATATTAAAGTACAAATTCGGCCGATCAAAGTCGGCCACATATACCAGCGGATCCTGTAAGGCCAAGCCCTTAACAATATCCGCCTGCACCGGCTCAGTTGCCGTTGCCGTCAAGGCGGCAAAAATTGGCCGCGGGGTCAAGGCCGACAGGCCGGCCGCAATTTGCCGGTAGCTGGGCCTGAAATCATGCCCCCACTGGCTGACGCAATGGGCTTCGTCAATGGCCACCAGCGCAATCGGTAAATTTTTAACCGCCCGCTGGAAGCTCTCTTGCGCCAGCCGCTCCGGGGCAATATAAAGCAGCTTGAGGTCACCGTGAAAAGCGCTGCGCATAATGTCACGATAGGCCACCGGCTCTGTTTGCCCATCTATTTTGGCTGCCGAAATGCCCAACTCTCTCAGACCATCCACCTGGTCCTTCATTAAAGAAATCAAGGGTGAAATCACCAGCGTCAAGCCGGGCAAGGACAGCGCCGGAATCTGATAGCAAAGGGATTTCCCCCCACCGGTGGGTAAAATGCCCACCACATCTCGCCCTTGCAAGATGCCTTCAATCAACTTTTCCTGCCCGGGCCGAAAGGTCTCATAGCCAAAGTATTGATGTAAAATCCTGTACGCGTCTTCCATGACCATCCTATCGATTCCTTTTGGTGCCATTGTAAATAAAGGCGCGTGGATCCATTTTATAGAAGGGGCCCTTGTCAATGCCAAGGGCTGCTGAACATTTTGGGCAGCAAATTTTATGCGCCTGCACCACCGGCACATTGTAAACTTGCTGAATGCGCGCTTTATGGCAGCGAAGAACCGCACCGGGACCAATCTTATCATACTTCCATATCTTCGCCTTACATCTGGCACACCTGATCACCAACATAGCCTTCGCCCCCTTTCTAAAAACATTGTAGCACAGCGCCCTGCCATCGCCAAATGCCCAGGCCTTGTCAGCTGTAAGCAAAAAAGGCTGCCCTCAGGCAGCCCCTTCCAATACCCTTACAGATTCTTCAATGCCTCTGTTAAGAGCGGAACAATCTCATACATGTCGCCGACAATGCCGTAATCGCTTTCAGCGAAAATCGGCTGGTTGATGTCTTCATTGATGGCGATGATGATGTCCGTATCTTTAATGCCGTACATGTGCTGTTTTTGACCGCTGATGCCGGCGCCAATATAGAATTTGCCTCCGAATTTCTGTCCGGACAGGCCCACATACCGGGTCAAATCCATCCATTCCCGCTGTTCGGAAATCGGCCGTGAGCAGGATAAGACCGCGCCGAAGGCTTCAGCCAGGTCTTCCATCATCTTCCGGTCCTGAGCATGTTTTAAGCCCATCCCGAAGGCCACCAGGCGGTCTGCTTTACCGATGGGCCCGAAAATGTCATCAACGGACTGCCGGTCGTACCCTTCTGCCTTGAGCGCTTTCACCAGGGCATCTACCCGGTCTTGAGCGGATCCTTCATCGAAAATTTCCATCTTCCGCTCAGTTGTCGGTGCAGCTGCCTTGCTGGCTTTTTTCTCAGCCTTGTCTTTCTTCTTGCGCGGCATCAAGTGGGAGGCTATAACCACCCGTTGGATTTCATTGGTGCCTTCATAGATGGCCGTAATTTTCGCATCGCGGTAGAAGCGTTCCACCGGCAAGCCTTTAATGAAGCCTGAGCCGCCAAAGATTTGCACCGCTTCATCGACAACTTCCAGCGCCACTTCAGAAGCGTAGAGTTTTGCCATCGCACTCTGCATCCCATAATTTTCATGGGCATCTTTCATTTCAGCTGCAGAGTATACCAAAAAGCGGGCTGCGCGAATTTTCGTGGCCATATCGGCCAGCTTGAAGCTGACGCCCTGTTGGGCAGCAATCGGCTTACCAAATTGAACCCGGTCTTGGGCCCGTTCAAGGGCCTGTTCATAAGCGCCTTGTGCAATGCCCAGCGCTTGTGCCGCAATTCCAATCCGGCCACCGTCCAAGGTCTGCATGGCAATTTTAAACCCTTGACCAATTTCACCCAAGAGGTTTTCTTTCGGCACCTTGCAATTTTTAAAGACCAGTTCTGCTGTTGCCGAGGCACGAATGCCCATTTTATTGTACCGGGTACCGAAGTCAAACCCTTCCATGCCTTTTTCCACAATGAAAGCAGAAATCCCGCCGTGGGTTCCCTTTTCTTTATCGGTGGCAGCAAAGACCACATAAATATCCGCCTCAGGTGCATTGGTGATGAAGATTTTATGCCCGTTCAGAATGTAATGGTCACCGTCTAAAACAGCCGTCGTCTCTGTTCCGCCGGCATCAGACCCGGCATTTTCTTCCGTCAAACCGAAAGCAGCCAGCTTTTCCCCTTTGGCCAAAGGCACCAGGTATTTTTCTTTCTGAGCCTCAGTACCAAAGGCAGCAATCGGCCAAGTCCCAAGCGAATTATGGGCCGACAGGATGACCCCAACGCTGGCATCAACGCGGGAAAATTCTTCTACAGCAATGGCATAAGCCTCATTGCCCATTTCCCGGCCGCCGTATTTCTTCTCAAAAGGCAGGCCCATCCAGCCTTTTTCGCCCATTTGTTTGACAATATCTTCCGGAAAAATGGCCCGTTCATCCAACTGGAATGAAATCGGTGCAATTTCCATTTCCGCAAATTCACGAATTTCCTGACGCAATTTTTCGTTTTCAGGGCTAACTTTATAACTCATAGTGTCTCCTTTCTGAGTCTAGCGATGTCATCTAAAAGACTTATACCCTCTTGTTCTTCTTTTAAAAATTTTCAAAATCCCTTTTATAAACTTTAAGAACCGACCAGCAATTTTCCAAATAGATGACTCTTGCCTCTCAGACGGTTTTTGCCCATATAAAGGCCCCCAAAACTTGACCTCATTTTGGTCCTAGTTTTGGGGGCAATGCAAAAAATCTGCTTTTTTATCTTGTTTTTGCCGACCAGTCGCCCAAGCGGCTCATTTTTTAAAGCACCTTGGCTAAGAAATCCTTGGTCCGGTCCATTTGCGGGTTGCCGAAAATGGCTTCAGGGTCGCCTTTTTCCATAACGACACCTTGGTCGATAAAGAAGACACGGTCACTGACTTCACGGGCAAAACCCATTTCATGGGTGACGATGACGAGGGTCATGCCGGTTTGGGTCAAGCCCTTAATGACGGACAAGACTTCGCCGACCATTTCCGGGTCCAGGGCGGAGGTGGGCTCATCAAAGAGCAGGTAGCGCGGCTGCATGGCCAGCGCACGGGCAATGGCAACACGCTGTTGTTGCCCGCCGGATAGGCTGTGAGGGTAAGCATCGGCTTTATCCGACAAGCCCACGGTCTTCAAGAGTTCGCGCGCCCTTGCCTCTGCTTCTGCCTTGGATACTTTGGACACATTGATCGGTGCCAACATGATGTTGTCTAAGACACTCTTATGGGGAAAGAGGTTAAAGCGTTGAAACACCATGCCGACTTGGGCCCGCATTTGGTTGACATCATGGGAGGGATCTGTGATATCCTCGCCGTCGATGATGATTTGCCCCTCTGTCGGTTCTTCCAAAAGGTTGATGCAACGCAAGAAGGTACTTTTCCCGCTGCCGGACGGGCCGATAACGGAAACAACTTCACCATCGGCAATGGTTTCGTTAATCCCTTTAAGGACTTCCAATTTACCAAAGGATTTGTGTAAATTTTTGATTTCAATCATGGCTGTCCTCCTATCTGATGTCCGTCATGCTGCGGGCATTTTTGCCGCCGGAAGAAAGTTTCCGCTCGTATCCGTTGATAAATCTGGTTAGGGTAAAGGTAATGACCAGATAGCAGAGGGCCACGGCCACATATGCCGGAAAGGGGGTGGCATGCATTCCGATATAAATTTGCCCCCGTTTCATGATTTCCATGGCCCCGATGGTTGACAGCAAGGAGCTGTCTTTCAACAGCATAACAAATTCATTTCCCAAGGGCGGAATCACCAGTTTCCAAGCCTGCGGCACGACCACATGCCGCAAGGTCTGGGCCTTGCTCATGCCCAAAGACCGGGCCGCTTCCACCTGGCCGATGTCAACCCCTTGGATGCCGGCTCGGAAAATTTCCGCGACATAGGCGCCTGAGTTGATCCCCAGGACAACAAAGGCTGTGGTAATTACTTGGAAGTGAAATTTGTCACCACTGAAGGCGGTGATCAGCGAGGAGACCCCGTAATGCCACAGGAAAATCTGCACCAAAAGCGGCGTTCCGCGGAAAAATTCAATATAGATATTTGCAATAAGTTTTAACAACCGGTTGCCACTGAGCTTCATCAGGGACATGGTTAAACCGATGATAATCCCGATGAGTACGGCGACGGCGGTTACTTTAATCGTAAATTCCGCCCCTTTAATAACGATCGGCAAGACCGCTGTAAAATGGTGCCAAAAATTGAGCTGCATAGGTCCTCCTTTGCTCCATAAAGACCAATGAGATGCGAGTGTCCTCGCATCTCATTTAAAATCATATCAGTTAGGCAACTTTAGCCGTTCCGTCAATAATGGACTGCGGTACGGGCAGTTCATATTTTTTGCAGAGTGCTTCAAATTTCCCACTCTTAATGACCTTATCCAAGCCATCGTTGATTTTTTGTTGCAGGTCGGTGTTGTCCTTAGCCAGCGCTAAACCATAGTAATCGGCAACATAGGGTTCACCAACCATTTTAACCTGGTCCGGATTGTTTTTCATGTAGTTTTCAGCCACCGGCAGGTCAATGATCAAGGCATCAGCGCCACCGTTGGACAATTCTAAGAAGCACATGTTGTAGTCTTCGAGAATTTTTGCTTCACCGATTTGGCGTTTCTTAGCCAAATCTTGCACTTCATCGGCACCGGTCGTCCCTTGCTGAGCGGCAACAACTTTGCCTTTCAGGTCACCAACACCACTAACACCCTCGGTATCTTTGGCCACATAGATGCCCAAAGAGGCGTCCATATAAGGCTTGCTGAAGAGCAATTGCTCTTGGCGGTCCGGGGTAATGCTCATCCCGGCAGCGATGACATCAATTTCGCCATTTTGGATGGCGGCGGTCAAAGCATCAAAGGACAGGCTCTTAAATTCAACTTCAAGCCCTTCTTCTTCAGCGATGGCGCGCATCAAGTCCAGGTCAAAGCCTTTCATATTCCCTTCTTCATCTTGGAATTCAAAGGGCGCAAAAGTCGGGTTGGTCCCAACCACAATGGCGTTAGACGAACTTTCCGCTGTTGAGCCGGCTTCAGATGTAGCGGATGTAGCGGAAGTGTCGCCGCCACCACCGCAGGCCGTCAATACGGAAACGCTCAAGGCGAGCGCTAAAATAGATGCTAGAATTTTTTTCATTTTCATATCTCTCCCCTTTAATTATGACAGCAGTCACTTAATCTGTACCCTATTCTACAAGGTCATGCATAAAAATGCAAGCATTATGTAAAAAAATTTATCGTTTTTTCTATTTTCCTCAACGGCCGGCCAGAGACCCGTAGCCGGCGGCCAAGACCAGGGCGCTCACCGCAGAAGCGCCGGCCCGATGCAAGGCCCGGCCGCAATGTTCAATGGTCGACCCGGTGGTGATGACGTCATCAATCAAGCACACATGGCGGCCGGCCACCGCTTCCGGCCGCTGGACCCTAATGGCACCATCCAAATTGTGCAAACGGGCCCTTTTGGATAGGCCCACCTGGTGGGGGGTGGCCTTAATCCGGCGCAAGGCATCTGAAACCGGCGGACCGCCGGCGGCGTGAAGGGCCTTGGCTAAGAGCAGGCTCTGGTTATACCCCCGCTCTCGCAACCGTGAGGCGTGCAAGGGCACGGGAACCAGCAGGTCAACTCCCGGCGGGATAAAAGGCAGGCAAGCTTGTGCAAAACCTGTTGCCATCCAAGGCTTGCCCTGGTATTTATAGGCCAAAATAGCAGCGCGAACCTCTTTTTCATAGGGCCAAAGGGCGGACACCCGGTGGATATATTGCGGCCAATGGCGGCAAACATCGCAAGCCTGACCGCGCACACCGAAACTGCCGCAACGCAGGCATTGACCGTTGCCTTGTCTTTTTTCCTCATATAGCTTATGGCAGGCCTCGCAAAGGCCGAAGCCGGCAATGGGGGCCTGACAAAGCAGGCAATTGCGCGGTGTTGGAAAAAGGGCTTCCAAGAAAAGATTAATCGGCGATGATGGCATCTCGTTTCCTCCCTGATGCGCCACAAGTGTGCCATGAAAAAAAGCCACTCCGAAGAGTGGCTGTGTGGGTCGGGTGCTGATGCCGACCCCTAGAGCGGTCGGAGACCGCTCCGCTGATCCTGACTTTATTTTAACAAATTTTCAGCCTGCAATCAAGTCAGATGCAGCTAACTTTTTACCCCTCATCCAAAGGCCAGAGTCCATGCCGCTGGTCGGCGCAGACCCACACCTTGACGAGGTCGGTGCAGATTGTATAAAATGTGATTATAGTCACGCTAACACGAAATGGAGGGCATTATGGCGACTTTAACCGAAAAAATCATCTCTGCACATTTGGTGGATGGAGAAATGATTCCGGGGAATGAAATTGGTCTGAAAATAGACCAAACCCTGACGCAAGACTCTACCGGGACCATGGCCTATCTGGAATTGGAGGCAATGAATCCGCCCCGCGTCCGCACCGAGCGGTCCGTGGCCTACATCGACCACAATATGCTGCAAAGCGGACCGGAAAATTTTGACGACCACCTCTTTATTCAAAGTGCTGCGGCCAATTACGGCATTTGGCTGTCCAAGGCCGGCAACGGCATCTGCCACCAAGTGCACCTGGAAAACTTCGGTATTCCCGGTAAAACCTTAATCGGCTCAGATTCTCACACCCCTACAGGCGGCGGCATCGGCATGATTGCCATCGGTGCCGGCGGCGTTGACGTAGCAGCTGCCATGGCCGGCCGCCCCTATTACATCACCATGCCGGAAGTCATTGAAGTGCGTCTGTCCGGCAAACTGTCCCCGGGCGTTGCCGCCAAAGACATTATCTTGGAAGTCCTGCGCCGGGAAACCGTCAAAGGCGGGGTCAACAAGGTCTACGAATACACCGGCGAAGGCGTGGCGACACTGACCGTTCCGGAACGCGCCACCATCACCAATATGGGCGCTGAACTGGGGGCCACCACGTCCATTTTCCCGTCAGATGATTTGACCCGCAGTTACCTGGCTTCCTTTAACCGGGAAAATGATTGGCAGCCGCTGACCGCCGATGCCGATGCCGTCTACGCTAAAACAATTGAAATCGATTTAACGACCTTACACCCCCTGCTGGCTTGCCCCCACAGTCCGGATGCCGTGGTATCCGTTGCGGAGAAAGCCGGCTTAAAGGTCAACCAAGTGGCCATCGGCTCCTGCACCAACTCTTCTTATGTTGACTTGGCGAAAGTGGCGGCTGTTTTAAAAGGCAACCGGGTTGATCCGAATGTTTCCTTGGTGATTTCACCCGGGTCTCGACAAATTTTAAAACGCCTGGCTGATGATGGTTTGCTGTCTATTTTTATCGAAGCAGGCGCCCGCATTTTAGAATGTGGCTGCGGCCCCTGCATCGGCATGGGCCAGGCCCCGAATACAAACGGGGTCTCCCTGCGCTCATTTAACCGCAACTTTTACGCGCGCAGCGGTACCGCCAGCGCAGACGTTTATTTGGCCAGTCCTGAAACCTGCGCCATGTCGGCCATCAATGGGGTCCTGACCGATCCCTATGGTGAAAAACGCTTCCAGGGCATTGAGCATCCGGCTCTTTTCCATCTTGACCACAACCTCTTTATTCCGCCATCTGAAACGGCTATTGGGCAAACGGACCTGGTAAAAGGGCCGAACATCAAAGACTGCCCGGTCGGCACTGCCGTACCGGAAACCCTGGAAGGACGGGTGGCCACCCACTTGGAGGACAACATCACCACCGACCACATCGCCCCCTCCAACGCAAAGCTGCTCCCCTTCCGGTCCAATGTGCCCTACTTGGCCAATTTCTGCCTGACGCCTGCCGATCCGGATTTCCCGGAAGTCTGCAAGGCCATGACCAATGCGGCCCCCATTATTGTCGCCGGTGAAAATTACGGCCAGGGGTCCAGCCGCGAACACGCCGCCCTTTGCCCCCTCTACCTCGGCGTGCGGGCAGTCATTGCCAAAAGTTTTGCCCGTATCCACAAGGCCAACCTCATCAACAACGGCATCCTCCCCTTGACCTTCGTCAATCCTGACGATTACGATCAATTGGTCGAAACAGAAGAGTTGACCTTTACCAACCTGCCCGCGCAAATCAAAGCCGGCCAGGTCGACGTTTTTGTGAAACGTTTAAACAAAACCATCCACTTGGCCATTGACCTGGGCGCCCGTCAAGAAAAATTGCTCTTGGCCGGCGGCCTCTTGGCCACGGTCAAAGACGAGCAGGCCCGCAAATAATACAATAAAAATCTATCCCCGGCAAGGCGGACTACAGTACCGCCTTAAGCTGAACCCAATCGAGCAGGCAAAAGGCTTGCTCGATTTTATTTTACAGCCCTCTATGCTATGCCGCTTGTCTTCACTGGCACCTTATTGGGGACTAAAACCGCCCGATTTCTCCTTAATTTTTCCGCCAATACAACCATATCTCCGACCTTTCCGCTTATAAGATCGTCTTGCTCATCCCATGATTTTGATGGGCCGGCGGTCTTTTTTTATTTTCACCCGCCGTCCCCGTTTTTTAGGCCTAGCTGTATGGGGACATCAAAAGGCCCCCAGTTGGATTTTTAGGTCCAACTGGGGGCGGTACATATATCCTTCATCCTATGCGGGGTATTTTGGTGGGGTCGCTGACCGAGTCAGCCCTTCAGCACAGCCCCTTGATCGGCGCCGGAAACCAGGCGCGCATAGCGGCTGAGCCAACCGCTTGTCACCCGCATGGGTGGTTGCCGGTATCTGCTGCGGCGCGCGGCCAATACGTCATCGGAAACCTTTAACTGAATGGTGTAGGCGGGAATATCAATGGCGATGGTATCTCCTTCTTCAATCAAGGCAATCGGACCGCCCTGGGCCGCTTCCGGGCTGACGTGACCGATAGAAGCGCCGCGGGAGGCACCGGAAAAACGACCGTCTGTCAATAAGGCGACCGAACTGTCCAGTCCCATGCCGGCCAGGGCACTGGTCGGGTTGAGCATTTCCCGCATCCCCGGGCCGCCGGTCGGCCCCTCATAGCGAATCACCACCACATCACCGGGTCGGATTTTCCCGGCATAAATGGCGGCAATCGCCTCTTCTTCGCCATCGAAGACCCGGGCCGGGCCTTCATGCACAAGCATTTCCGCTGCAACGGCGCTGCGCTTTACCACGGCGCCACGGGGGGCGATATTACCGAATAAAATGGCCAGGCCGCCGGTTTTTGAATAGGGGTCGGCATATGGCCGGATAATGGTCGTGTTCAAATTGTCAGCATCCGCAATTTGAACCTGGAGCGTTTTACCGGAAACCATCGGCCGCTGCAGGTGCAGAAGACCGGTATGCATCAATTCTTTGAGCACCGCTTGAATACCGCCGGCTGCGTCCAATTCTTCAATATGATGCGGCCCTGCCGGTGCCAGGTGGCAGAGGTTAGGCACCTGTTCGCTGAGGTCGTTAAAATCCTGCAAGTCCAGGCTGACGCCGGCTTCGTTGGCAATGGCAAGCAGGTGCAAGACCGAGTTGGACGAGCAACCCAGCGCCATATCACAGGCCAGGGCATCGTGCAAGGCATCTGCCGTGACAATATCGCGCGCCTGTACGCCCTGCTCAATCAGGGCCATGATCCGCATGCCGGCGGTCTTGGCCAGCCGGCGGCGGGCTGCAGATACCGCCGGAATGGTCCCATTCCCGGGCAGGCCCAGGCCCAGGGCCTCCATTAGGCAGTTCATCGAATTGGCCGTGTACATGCCGGCACAAGATCCACAACCAGGGCAGGTGTCCTGGGTCATCTGCTCCAGCAACTCACCGGTGATGGTCCCATTTTTATAGGCGCCGACGGCTTCAAATAAGCCGGAAAGAGACACCGCCTGCTCACCGATATGCCCGGCCAGCATGGGCCCACCGGAAAGAACAAGGGTCGGCAGGTTAATCCGCACGGCCCCCATCACCATGCCCGGCACGATTTTGTCACAGTTCGGCACCAGGACCAAACCATCAAACCCATGCGCCAGGGCCATGGTTTCAACCGAATCGGCAATCAATTCCCGGCTCGGCAAGGAATACCGCATCCCGTTATGCCCCATCGTAATCCCATCACAAACGCCGATGGCCGGCACCAAGACCGGCGTTCCGCCGGCCAACCGCACCCCATCCATGACCGCCTGGGCCAATTTATCCAAATGCTGGTGACCGGGGACAATTTCACTGTAAGCGCTGACCACCCCGACCAGGGGCCGGTGGAGCTCTTCTTCTGTATAACCCATAGCGTAAAATAGGCTGCGATTCGGCGCCCGTTCAGGCCCCTCCAATACCACTTTTGACGGTTGCTGTTTCTCCATAGCCCCTCCTAGGCCTCCTCTTGCAACCAGCTCATCATGCTGCGCAGGTCTTGACCGACTGCTTCCAACTGATGGTCTGCTGCTTGCCGGCGACTGGCCAGAAAACGCGCCTTACGGCCGGCAGAGAATTCGGTCATAAAGTCTGACGCAAACCGGCCATTTTGGATGTCCTTTAAAATATCCTGCATGGCCTGGCGGGCACTGTCGGTGATGACCTTTTCGCCACTGATGTAGTCCCCGTATTCGGCTGTATTAGAGATGGAATGGCGCATGCGGGCAAAGCCGCCTTCAATGATCAGGTCGACGATGAGCTTCATTTCATGGATGCATTCAAAATAGGCCATCTCCGGTTCGTAGCCGGCTTCCACCAGGGTTTCAAAGCCGACCTTCATCAGTTCGGTCACACCCCCGCACAAGACGGCCTGTTCGCCAAACAAATCGGTTTCCGTTTCTTCTTTAAAAGACGTTTCCAGGATACCTGCCCGGCCCGCACCGATGGCCGAGGCATAAGCCAGGGCCAGGCTTTTAGCTTGTCCGGTGGCATTTTGGTAAACAGCAATCAAGGAAGGGACCCCGCAGCCTTCCAGATATTGGCTCCGCACCTTATGGCCCGGTCCTTTCGGGGCCACCATCGCCACATCAAGCCCTGCTGCCGGTTGGATGAATTCATAATGGATGTTAAAGCCGTGGGCAAACATCAAGAGCATCCCGTCCTGCAAATAAGGGGCAATTTCTTTTTCATAAAGGTCCGCCATCACTTCATCCGGCACCAAGACCATGACCACATCCGCCTGCTTAACCGCTTCCGGCACATCCGCTACCGTCAAGCCGGCGGCTTCCGCTTTCGCCCGGCTTTTGCTCTGCGGCGCCAGACCAACAAGAACCGGCACACCGCTGTCATGTAAGTTAAGGGCGTGCGCATGCCCTTGGCTACCGTATCCGATCACAGCAACGGTCTTTTCCTGTAAAGCGGCCAAGTTACAATCTTTATCGTAATATTTTTCCATTTTTATTCATCCTTTCCCAAAACCTTTTGCCGCGCCATGGCCGTAGCCCCGGAGCGCGACAACTCCATCACGTCAAACTGCTGCATC
The DNA here is from genome assembly GCF_900101835.1 of Peptococcus niger. Lineage (NCBI taxonomy): Bacteria > Bacillati > Bacillota > Clostridia > Eubacteriales > Peptococcaceae > Peptococcus > Peptococcus niger. The sequence continues at coordinate 104,520 of NZ_FNAF01000005.1, read as the reverse complement.
AAGTCAACAAAAGCATCTATTTTCACCGGCTTACCGGTCAATTCCAGGATTATAATATCGGCTGTCAGACTGACCACCGTCGCCTTGTAGATGTTGCAGATTTCCATAATTTGCGACAGCTGACTGCCCTTATCCGCATCCAAAGCCAGTTTCAGCAATAATATTTCACGCAAGACCGAATTATCCACAGACAGGAGGACTACAGAGCGCACTTCTTCAATCTTAGCGCACTGAGCCATGATTTGCTTAATTTCACTCTGCTCTCCGGAAACCGTCAGGGTGATCCGTGACAGGTCTGTTTCTGTTGTCGTGGAGACCGTCAGCGTATCAATGCTGTAGCCCTTACGGCCAAACAGGCTGGCAATCCGGGCCAAAACCCCGTAATGGTCCTCCACCAATAAGCAGATTACTTCTTGCTTCATCATTTGCTTTTTCATGGGACCTCCTAGGCTGTCGTGATGCTGTCCGCTACCGTACCGCCGGCAGGAATCATGGGCAAGACCTGGGCATGGCGGTCAATCTCACACCAAATGACCGTTGGGCCGGAACGGGTAAAGGCGTCTGCCAGGGCCCCTTCAAATTCCGTCATATTGCGCGGATGGTCTCCTCTGGCCCCCAGTGCTTCAGCAAAGGCCACATAGTCCGTTGCGCGGAAAAAATCACTCATGGCATAGCGGTCTTTGTAGATGTAGTGCTGCCATTGCCGGGGCATGCCCAGCGCCTGATTGTCAAAAATGACCGTTACAATCGGCAGCTTGTAATGGACGGCTGTCGCCAATTCATTCATATTCATATGGAAGGACCCGTCCCCGGTAATGTGAAGCACCCGCTCATCCGGCTTTGCCAAGGCCGCCCCGATGGCTGCGCCGTAGCCGTATCCCATAGCGCCCAAACCACCGGAAGTAATAAAGGTCCGCGGTTGCGACCGATGGGCAGACTGCGCAGCCCACATTTGATGCTGGCCGACATCGGTCACCATGATGCCCCTTTCGCCGATGAAATGCGCCATGGTTTCCACCAAAGCCGTCGGCGCCAGGCGTTCATCTTTTGGCGGTGCTTGCCAGTCTTCTGTTTGAAAGGCCTTTAATTCCCCCTGCCAAAGGTCATGCCGGCAGGGCTGGACAAGCGCCAGCAGTCCTTCCAGAAAAGGCTTGGCATCTGCCGCCACAGCCAAATCCACCGCTACATTCTTATGGTGCTCAGATGGATCAATGTCCACGTGAACCAGAGTTGCCTGCGGGGCAAAATGCTTGAAATTAAGGGCCACTCGGTCAGAAAACCGTACCCCAAGCGCCAAGAGCAAATCGCAATTTTCCACAGCCCGGTTGGCACTGGTTTTACCATGCATCCCTACCATGCCCAAATTAAGGGGGTGATCATCCGGTAGGGCGCCGATGCCCATAATCGTATGGCAAGCCGGTATTTGCGCCTTCTCCATTAGGGCCAAAAGCGCCTCTTCTGCCTGCCCGGAAATCATACCGCCCCCTGCATAAATCAAAGGGCGTTCCGCCGTTTGAATTAACTTGCGGACCAGGTCCAAATCGGTCGATGATGGCTCTGCCACCGCTCCCCCTTGGGGCTTATCCGAAGGCTCAACCGGTACATAGTCGGTCAAGGCTGCTGTAATATCTTTCGGTAGGTCCACCAGCACCGGCCCCTTACGCCCGCTTTCCGCAATATCAAAGGCCCGGCGTAAAATCGGTGCCAGCTCTTCCACCTTGCGCACCACAAAATTATGCTTGGTGATGGGCATGGTGCAACCGGTGATGTAAATTTCCTGGAAGGAATCTTTCCCAATCATATCACTGGCCACATTACCGGTGATGGCCACCAGAGGGATACTGTCCATATAGGCATTGGCAATCCCGGTGACCAGGTTGGTCGCACCCGGGCCGCTGGTGGCCAAAACCACCCCGGTTTTTCCCGTGGCACGGGCGTAGCCGTCCGCCGCATAGCAAGCGCCCTGTTCATCCACGGTGAGAATGTGCCGAATTCGGTCGCTGTAATCGTAAAGAGCATCGTAAATATTCAGCACCGCACCTCCAGGATAGCCGAAAATGGTATCGACCCCTTGCTCTATGAGGACATGGAATAAAACGTCAGAACCGGAACATCTCATAATAACACCTCTTTTATTATTTTATTCGTTTAGCGATAGTGATTAGGCCACATGATACACACTTGATGGACTCTTGTCAACTGTTATATATCATATTTTTTATTGTATTTTTTTGCTTTATTTTTCATAAACCCTTATTTACAGGTATTTAAAACGGTTGGTTATTTTCTTTCATTCTTATGTAATAATCCTCATTTCTCCATCCCTATAACAGATTAGTCCTCTGTTTGAGGACTATTGTCTATACAAAAAGAGTGCGGTTTATCCGCACTCCAGTCATTTTCAATTGTTATCTCGGTTCCTGCACAGAGCTTTCCACAAGTCTGGCTCTATGCCCGGCAAGCAAGCACTGACCGCAGGGCATTGCCGGTCCTCAGTCATTTCGAACAATATCCGCCAAAAGCCTGAAGTTTTCTTCTAAAGGTGCCTGGTCAGGAATATAAGTCGCGCCGATGATTTCATCCGGTGCATAGCGGCGCATAATTTCCCGGTATTGATCCCGCGCCTCATCAAGGCTCCCGCTAATGGAAAGGCCCCGGTGGGCCCGTAAATAAAATTTTTCAATGGAGGTCAGCTCAGGCGCATGATCCGGGTCCATCTTCAAAAATTCATCGCGGCTTTGCCGGTGAATCAAATGGAGAAAGACCTGCGCCGCTTGAAAGGCCAAGGCTTCGGCCTCTTCTTCTGTCGCAGCAATATTGGTCGTAAGGCCTAAAATCACATAGGGCTTTTCCAGGTGTTCCGAGGGCTTGAATTGTTTGCGATAAATGTCCAGGGCATGGCCAATGGAATTTGGCGAAAAATGTCCGGCAAAGGAATAGGTCAAGCCTAATTCCGCCGCCACGTAAGCAGAGGCGTCAGAACTGCCCAGGACATAAATCGGTACATGAGCACCTATGCCCGGCGTCGGCGCAACCGGTAAATCCACCGCCTCATCGCTCATGTAGCCTTGCAAGGTGCGCAAGGCTTCTACAAAATCTTCCTGGTTATAGTGGCGGCGGTAAATTAATTTTGCCGTGGCCCGATCCGTCCCCGGCGCTCGCCCAACGCCTAAGTCCACCCGGTCCGGATAAAGGGCCTGCAAGGTTCCATACCGTTCTGCCACTTGAAAAGGCGTGTGATTGGGAAGCATCACCCCACCGGCACCGACCCGCAAGCTTTCCGTATGCGAGAGAATATAGGCCAGGACCAAATCTGTCGCTGAGCCAAGTACCGCCCGGGTGTTGTGGTGTTCCGCAACCCAATAGCGGGTAAAATTATTTTTCTCTGCAAAGCGCGCCAGGGCCACCGCCCGGTCAAAGGCCGCTTTCATCGTCTCATGCTGGTATTTAGGGACCAAATTAAGAATCGAAATTTTTGTGTCAGCCATCCTGTATCTTCCTTTTCTAAAAATATCCGCTGCTTGCTACTGGTTATTCATATACACGTCCTCCTTTCCCTATAAACGGCGCCGGTCTTGTGGGCAGTAGTCCCCTCCTTTCTTAGCATACCAGCTTCAGCCCCTTGGCATAAAAAAGTCTCCGCAAGCAGGTTCACTAAACCCGCTTGGGAGACAGCAGCAACGATATTAAATATCAAAACGCTTCCTGATGACGGTTTCAGGACCAAGTACCAGGACAGAAGCCCCTTTATCCAGGATTGTTTGAGGGCGAATATCCATATTCAAGTGGCCGTCATAGCGGATACCCAAAATATTGAGGCCGTATTTTTTCCTTAAGTCCAACTGGTCTACGGTCTGTCCCAACCAGGCTTCCGGAACCGCTAATTCATAAACGGCATAGTCATGGTCTAAGGCCCAGTATTCCAAGATATGGTCGGAGGAATAGCGGATGGCTGTCCACCGCGCCAACTGTTTTTCTGGATAAACGACTTCATCAGCCCCATTCCGGAGGAGCAAGCGCTCCTGAATCCCCCGGGAGGCCCGAGCAATGACCCGGCCAGCCCCTAACTCCTTCAACAAAGAGGTGGTGACCAAAGAGTTTTCAAAGCTGTCACCAATAGCCACAACACAGAGGTCATAGTTGCCCACGCCCAGGCTTGCCAGAAAAGCGCCATCTGTGCTATCCCCTATTTGGGCATCCGTTACAAAAGCAAGCACCTGGTTGACCCGTTCCTCTCGCTGGTCTACAGCCATGACTTCGTGGCCCATGGCATAAAATTGCTGGGCCATATGGCGACCGAACCGGCCTAAACCGATAAGTAAGATATTTTTCATTCCGCTTCTCCTAACCAATACTGATTTTTTCTTCCGGCATGGCTGCACTCCGGTCCCTCACCTGGGAAAAAGTCGCAAACATAAAAGTCATAGCCCCAACCCGGCCAATGAACATGAGTAAGATTAAGATGACATGAGATACCCCGCTTAAGCCCGGGGTAATACTCAGGGTCAACCCTACGGTCCCAATGGCTGAGGCACACTCAAATAGACATTTAAGCAAGGGCAGGTTCTCAAAATAAAACATGAAAAAGCCACCCAGCAAACAGGCCCCTGTATATAAGCAAAATATGGCGACGGACATGTGAATGGCTGTAGAGGGAATCCGCCTATGAAAAAGGTGGGCTGCCCGTTCACGCTTAAAAACAGCGTAGGACATGGCATAAAGAACAGCCGGCGTCGTGACCTTCATCCCCCCTGCCGTAGATCCCGGCCCGCCACCAACCAGCATGAGCAGGGTCATGAGCATTAAGCCACCGCCACTGAAAAGGCCCAAGTCCACCGTGTTAAAACCGGCTGTTCTTGTGGTAACCGATTGGAATAAGGAGGCCCATAGGCGCTTTTGCAGGGGAAGGTCGGCCAATTCATAAGTGAAAAAGTAGAGGGCTGGTAAAAAAACCAGGGCCCCAGTCATACATAAGATGACCTTTGTCTGCATCTTATACCGTTTAACCTTAAACCGGTGGGTAAGAATGTCCTCCCAGGTTAAAAAACCCAAGCCGCCGATAATAATCAAGGCCATAATGACCAGGTTAACCACTGGGCTGTCTGCAAAAGAGGTTAAGGAGGCATAGGGTTCTTGGACACCAAAGAGGTCAAAGCCAGCGTTACAGAAGGCAGAGATTGCATGGAAACAACTGTACCAAAGCCCCCTGCCCAAGCCAAACCTTTCAACAAATCCAGGCAGAAGAATCAAGGCCCCAACAAGTTCTACCAAGACCACCCGATAGATGATCACCCGGGTCAAGCGGATAATCCCGCCCACCTGAGGCGCGGCTAAGGCATCCTGGATGACTCGCCGTTGTTTCAGGCCAATCCGCTGACCACGCAGGAGGGATAAACCAATCGCAACGGTAATCACCCCCATGCCTCCCATTTGAATCAAGACGATAACCACCCCTTGGCCAAATAGGGACCAGTAAGTGGCCGTATTTTCCACCACCAGTCCCGTCACCGAAAGGGCAGAAGTGGCGGTAAAAAGTGCCGTTAAGAAAGGGGCACTCTCGCCAGTGGCTGTGGCTATCGGCAACATCAAAAGAAGCGTCCCTAAGAAAATCACACCGGCATACCCTAAAATAATGATTTGCGACGTACTAAATCGCTTAAAGCTAAGAGCCATAGCTACCCTTCCTATTTTCGAAGCACTTTCCTGATATAGGCAACGAAACCACCGACACCCCAATTAAGTAGCCTTAATCTAAACCCTTATGGACATTCTGTCAATAAAAAAGAGCACCTCTGGAAAAATTTCCCAAAGGTGCTCTTTTCACCTGGTGACAGTCCCAGGCTATATAATCCGTCAATCGACTCTTAGCTATCTGTCCACTATGGCATCAAGTGCCCTAAATCATAAAAAAGAATTTTTCTAACCGGCCAAGCCCTCCATACCGGCCAATTCAAATAGGAGATCTTCAGCCTTGACCACTTTCCATTTTCCGCCTTCTTTTTGAACGGTAATTTCCACATCCCGCGTCTGATCGTCAAGCTTGGAGACGTCCATATTTGACAAAATTTCGTCTTCAGATTTACCAGCCATGATTTCGTCCATGGATTGGGAAATGATGGACATCAAGTCTTTAGAGGTTATCTCATAAATAAACGTCCCTTTTTCTTCACCGTCTTTAATGCTTCCCGACTTAAACTTATACTGGCTAGATGCCAAGAGATCAAGTATCCATTTTTCCTCCGGATCATCCGGATTTTCTTTTAAAGCAGCATCCGTCAGGAAAGGCTTGCTGTCTTTGGCAGCATATTGCCTGGCCTTATTCATATCTGCCGCTTTCAAAGCATCCATACAGTTTTGAATCGATTCTTTTGCACTGTCCGTGTCAGATTGTTGGTTACAGGCCGCAAAAGACATAATGACCAATAGCGCAATAATGATGCTGAAAATTTTCTTTTTCATGATGAATCCTCCTCGTTAAAACCTTGCCTGTCCAGCTTTTGATCCACAATAAAAATCCTCTTAATCAAACCCACAATAATAGCTAAAATCGTTTTCCTTTTCATATCCCCCCTAGATAAAAGATCACGCCGTCCATTTTTCTCTTCCACTGCTTACGCATATCATATCAATAACTCACGCCCGGTACATCACCCATATGTATGAGAAATAGTCCCGTAATGAAAAAATTATGCAGTTATTTTCTGATTCAACTTTTAATTTGAATACAAAAAGCGCCCCTCACTGGTCGGAATGTTATATCCAACCGGTGAGAGGCGCTGTTTATTCAATGCTGCCGTACTTAAAAGCGATTCTTATTTGCAGAATTCGTTGTCAGCCCAGGTCAGGACTTCATCAAGAACTTTCATTTGTTCGCGAAGTTCTTCTTCAGTGATGATAAGCGGCGGGCAGATTTGGATGCAGTTGTCACGGCCATAGGTGTAGAAGCCGAGTTCTTTGCATTTGGCAACGACTTTTTTCTGGTTGCCGGTGGTGTCAACAGCATATTCAGCAATAGGTTCTTTGGTTTCTTTGTTTTTCACCAGGTCAATGGCGCTGAAGAGACCGATGTAACGAACTTCACCGACGCAAGCGTGTTTTGCTGCCAATTCTTCCAGGCATTCGCCGAGCACTTTACCCACTTTTTGGACGTTGTCCAGGATATTGTGTTCTTCGATGTATTCGATGGAAGCGTAAGCGGAAGCGCAAGCCAGCGGATGACCTTGGTAGGTTAAGCCGCATTGCAGGGCAACATCGTCAAAGTGGCTGGCCACTTTTTCGTTCATGATGATACCGCCCAATTGAACGTAACCGGAGTTAACGCCTTTAGCGAAGGTGATCATGTCCGGAGAAACGTTCCAGTTGTCAACGGCGAACCAGGTGCCGGTACGACCAAAGCCGGCCATAACTTCGTCGCAAATCATGAAGATGCCGTATTCATCGCAGAGGGCACGGATGCCGGCCAGGTAGCCTTTCGGCGGCAGGATTACGCCGTTGGCGCCGATAACGGTTTCCAAGATGATGGCGGCAATGTTGTTGTGACCTTCAGCAATGATTTGTTTGCGGAGCATTTTCAGGTAGTATTCGGTTAATGCTTCTTCGCTTTCAAATTCAATTTCTTCACGATAGGGGAAAGGCCCAAAGAAGTGAACAATCCCAGGAGCGCTACCACCGATTTCAGCGGCAAAGCGACGGCTGTCACCGGAAACGTTACCAGCGGTGATGGTAGCCCCGTGATAGGAACGGTACATGGACAAGACTTTTTGTTTGCCGGAAGCCTGACGAGCCATTTTAATGGCGTTTTCGTTGGAGTCAGCACCACCGTTGGTGAAGAATACGCGGCTCATGCCTTCCGGAGCATGTTCCACAATTTTTTTAGCCAAGGCGGCACGAATGCCAACTGATTGGCCCGGTGCGATAAAGCAAAGCTGTTCAGCTTGTTCTTTAATGGCATCGATGATTTGTTGGTTGCCATGGCCCAAGTTCATGTTAACGAGCTGGGAGCACATGTCAGCATAGCGTTTGCCGTTGTAATCATAGAAGTAGATGCCTTCAGATTTTTCAACGGGGATAATGTTTTTCAGTGCTTTTTGTGCAGACCAGGAGTGGACATTGTATTTGTGGTCCATTTCCAGTACTTCTTCGCGGGTAAATTTAGGTAATTTGTAAGTCATTTTTTCCATCCTTTCGATGAGGTCGTAAGGCAACAAGCAACAAAATTGAATTCAACCGAATCTTTTAAATGTTAAAACTGATCATCTTCCTCAGTGATACTTTGAATGGCTTCTTCCAACTGAGTGGATTGATGATACTCTTTATACTTTGAGAAGTAGAAGATGGCGCCCATGGCCAGCCAAATAAAGAGGCAAACCCATGCTTCCATGGAAAGAGCTCCCGGCATAAAGGGCAATAGCAAGAGTGATACGAAAAGTACAGAAAAAACCAACCCTATCACGCTGACAACAAATTGTGAGCGATCCTTATGCCGCCAAGCAAAAACTGCTGCAGCTGCCGTGGCAAAAGTAAAGCCCATAGAGGCCCCTACAGAGGTCATATCCACCAGCCAAGAGAGCACTTGACGTCCGAAAAAGGGAGCAATCACCGCCAGTACCATCATGAAAGCAACGGTAAGACGGGGAACCTTGTATACGGAATCAAGCTTCTTAAACGGTGCCGGCAAAGCACCGGCTAAACTCATGGAGTACAGCAAGCGACTGCCAGACAAGTAAAAAGCATTCAGGCCGCTGACAATACCACAAAACATGGCAATGCCCAAAAAGAACAGACCAATTTTACCAACTACCATTTCAACGACAAAACCTGTCGGCCAAAAATGACCTTCTGCCAAAAACTCTTCCCAAGGCAGGACAATGCCGGTAACGAGGTTCATCAAAGCGTACATCAGACAGGCAATGGCAATGGATGAAATCAGCAGTTTTTTTGTTTTCTCATTTGAAAAAGCATACTCTTCAGAAGCCTGTGGAATACACCCAAACCCTACAAAGGCCCACGGTGCCATGGCCGCAATGGCAAATATGCCTTTAAACGGATTCTCACCGGTCGGAAAATACGGTTTCAAATCTTGAATCGTCGGATGTGACATCATAACGCCGGCAGTTACCAGGAAAATTGCACCAATCAAGCCCAATACCACAGCCGTTTGAATCCAGCCGGCAGCTTGAACGCCACGCATGTTGATCAAGCCTACGATGACAATGGCCAAGATGCTGACGATGATTTCACCGTCATACACTTCCCAGCCAGCAACGGAATAAAGGACTTTATGCTGCAAGATGCCCGGGAATAAGTATCTGCCGATTAAACCGACCGCCGTACCATTCATGGGAATCAAAGCCCAGTAGGCAATGGCGATAAACCAACCGCAGATAAAGGCCGGTAATTTTCCGAATGCGGCATAGGCATACACAAACTCGCCCCCGGCAACCGGAAATTTTTTAATCAGGTAACTGTAACTGAAGCTGATGATAATAATCATCATTGCACCGATGATTAAGCCGATGGTCGACCCCAACGGACCGCCTTTCGGTAAAAATTCGTTACCGGGTAAAACAAAGCAGCCCCAGCCAATCATCGCCCCGAGCGCTAACCCCCAAATGGAAAGGGGGGATAGCGCTTTTTCAAATTTTACTTCTTCTGTCGGTTGAATGGTCTTCTTATCGTTCATAAATCAACTCTTTCTAGACGTATCATTACGGGATGACGGGGATAGGGGCTTGACCCCCCTTTATCTAACCCGTATCACTAACACCAGGGAACCTAACAACCGGCAAATTATTTCAGAACGTATTTTAGAAAACCAAATGGTCGTGCTCCGATTCATCACTTAGGTCTCTTATGGATTCTTCCAATTGGTTGGACTGCCGATAATCTTCTCTTTTAATAAAATAGAAGACGGCGCCAATGACAAGCCAAATAATCAGGCAGATCCAAGCTTCCAGAGAAAGGGTCCCCGGAGTAAAGGGCAACAAGAGCAAGGACAGGAAAAATACGGCAAAGGCCAAACCAATCAAGCTAATGACCATTTGCGAGCGGTTTTCGTGCCTCCAAGCAAAGCGAGCAGCAGAAGCGGTGGTAAAGGCAAAGCCCATGGCCGCCCCGACCGAGGTCATGTCAACCAGCCAGGAAAGCACCTGCCGACCAAAAAAGGGTGCGATAATCGCTAAAACCATCATGAAAACAATGGCCATCCGGGGCACTTTATACACCGAATCAAGCTTTTTAAAGGGATCCGGTAAGGCACCGGCCAAACTCATGGAATACAGCAGACGGCTACCGGCCAGGTAAAAGGCATTCAGGCCGCTGACAATACCGCAGAACATAGCGATACCTAAAAAGAGCAGGCCAACTTTACCGACTACCATTTCAACGGCAAAGCCCGTGGGCCAGAAGTGCCCTTCCGCCAGGAATTCTTCCCAGGGTAAAACGATACCTGTGACAAGGTTCATCAAGGCATACATTAAGCAGGCAATGGCGATGGATGAAATCAGTAGTTTCTTCGTCTTTTTATTGGAGAAAGCGTATTCTTCCGAGGCTTGCGGAATGCAGTCAAAGCCCACAAAAGCCCAAGGTGCCATGGCCGCAATGGCAAATATCCCTTTAATCGGGCTGCTACCGGTCGGATAATAGGGTTTTAGGTCACCTAGGGAGGGCTGGGAGATCATAACTCCTGCCGTCACCAATAAGATTGCCCCGACCAGGCCCAAGGCTACGGCCGTTTGGAACCATCCGGCAGCTTTAACGCCGCGCATATTAATCAAGCCTACAATCAGAATGGCCAAGATGCTGACGATGATTTCACCGTCATACACTTCCCAACCGGCAACTGAATAAAGAACTTTATGCTGCAAAATGCCCGGGAATAAATACCTGCCGATTAAGCCGACCGCCGTACCATTCATGGGAATCAAAGCCCAGTAGGCAATGGCGATAAACCAACCGCAAATAAAGGCCGGTAATTTCCCGAATGAGGCATAGGCATACACAAATTCGCCTCCGGCAACCGGAAACTTACTAATCAGATAGCTGTAACTGAAACTGATGATAATAATCATCATTGCACCGATGATTAAACCGATGGTCGACCCCAGCGGACCGCCTTTCGGTAAAAATTCATTACCGGGTAAAACAAAACAGCCCCAGCCAATCATCGCCCCGAGCGCTAACCCCCAAATGGAAAGCGGCGATAGTGCTTTTTCAAATTTTACATCTTCTGTCGGTTGCATGGTCTTCTTTTCACTCATAAATCAACTCTTTCTGGACGCGTCATTTACTATGACAGGAATACGGTCTTACCCCCTCTGTCGGTGCCACGCCAGATGATACGTGTGTTTACACCTCTGGTCGTCTAAAATCAACGACTGTAAATAATCTTAGCAGCGTCTTTAATGAGTCCTTCCGACGCTGAATAAGCAAAGAATTCAAAGCCTACTTTACAGGCAAATGCACATTCGATACAGGGATCGTTTTGGCAGAACATATAAGCGTCATCTTCCGCCATGGCGAACAGCACTTCAGGCGCCTGACCCTCTTTAATAAAGCGAATCTGACCGCCTGTATAAGAACGCACGTAAATCCAACGGATATCATGCGGTCCTTGCGTGGTATCTTCAACATCAATTTTCACACAATGGTGGCGTTTACCGCCTACAAAAGCGTAATGAATGCGGTAACGCTCCTGGTCTTCAGCGCTGCGCGCCGGAATCTCCTCAGCACCGGGCGGTGTCCCAAAGACATCCCAAACGAGAGTTCCGTCCGATAAGCGAAACAGCCGCGGAGATGGTGCAATCGTTGCCGGCTTAGAATTGATACGAGCCTCAGTGAGACTCCTCTTTCCCTCTTTTTTCATAACAGGCTCCCCCAAATGCAAAGCCGCCACACTCACAATGGCGAATGTGGCGGCAAGGCATCAGCCAATCATGATGCTACATCTGCGTATGAGATTGAGCGATGGCTCAGTCTTTTTTCCATTCTCTGTAGTCGAGATGTTTGTAACGATCCAAGAAACGAACCGGGAGTTTCAGTGCGTCTTTACGGAACGGCGGTGCCAATTTGGTGCCGTCGACACGTACTTCAAGCACAACGGTTTTCTTTTCGTTCATGGTCAGGTCGAAAGCTTTCTTGAATGCGCCAGCCAATTCATCGGCTTTATCAACATAGATGCCTTCAGCGCCCATGACTTTAGCCACTTCAGCCCAGCTCGGAGCTTCAATTTCGCAACCGACATAACGGTCGTTGTAGAAGTCCACTTGGTTTTTCTTTTCTGCGCACCATGCGTTGTTACGGAAGACAACAGCAACAACCGGCAGGTTTTCTTGAACAGCGGTCATAACTTCATAGAAGCTCATGCCCCATGCACCGTCACCGGCCAAGGACATAACCGGTTGATCCGGAGCAGCCAATTTAGCACCCATAGCAGCCTGGAATGCAAAACCGGTGTTACCGTTGGTTAAGCAAGCCACGTGCAGACGCGGGTTGTTGAAGCGCAGGTAGCTGTTAGCGGTGGAAGAAACGTTACCGATGTCGGTGGTAACAATGCAGTCTTCCGGTTTAGCCAACATCATTTCATAGAGGAGACGACGCGGGTGGATGGTGCCTTCAGCAGGTTCTTCCATAGCGAGGTCTTTGATTTCTTTATCCCAATCAGCGCGCAGAGCTTTGATTTCGTCTAAGCGAGCTTGGTCAGGTTTACGGTCGCCTTTTTCTTGGAGAAGTTTCAAGAGGCCTTCAGCGGTAACGCGGGCGTCGCCGACGATACCAACTTTAACCGGATGGGTACGAGCGATTTGTTTAGCTTGAACGTCGATTTGGACGATATCTTGGGTACCGTCTTGTTTGAAGTATTTGATGTCGTATTGCGGAAGTGTACCGAAATAGGACAGGCGGCAACCAATAGCCAGGATAACGTCAGCGTCGCGAACGGAGTACATAGCGGCTTTGGAGCCCATGTAGCCGATCGGCCCAACCCAGTGAGGATCGCTGAAACGATAAGCGTCATTGTGCAGGTAGGTGGTTGCTACCGGGCAGCTCAAGTATTCAGCAATTTTTTCAACATAGTCTAAAGCGTCAGAGTCAACAACACCACGGCCGCTGATGATAACAGGGCGTTTAGCGTTAGCAATGACTTCAGCAGCACGTTTCATGGTTTCGCCATCCGGAATCAGGCCGGAGGTGCTGCGGTATTCTTCAGGAGGAAGGATGAAGTCTTCCAGTTCGCCGTAGAAATAGTCACGGGGAACGTCCAGGTAAACCGGGCCACGATCAGCATACATAACGCGGAATGCGGTACGAACGCAGTCAGCTGCACGGCTGGGATGAGGAATAGCAAAAGATTTTTTAGTAATAGGTTTGAACATCGGTACTTGGTCAACTTCTTGGAAGCCGTCCCAACCAACGGAAGCGGAACCAGCGGAAGGACCGATGACCAATACCGGGCTGTGTGCCTGATAAGCCGTAGCAATAGAAGTAATTAAGTTGGTAATCCCAGGGCCGTTCTGACCTGTGCAAACACCGATTTTACCACTGATACGGTTGTAAGCATCCATCATGTGACCTGCGGTGTGCTCATCACGGCAAGCGATGAAGCGAATGCCTGCATCCGGGAAGAGGTCCAACATATCCATAAATGCGGAGCCTACGATACCGGCGCAATACTCGACGCCTTCTGCGCGAAGCTGTTCTACAATAGCTTCAGACGGCGTCATTTTTTGTTTTTCTGCCATTAAAAATCCTCCTTTTGAATAAAGAAACACAATTGTTCACTAATGCCAATCGACAGCCATACATCCTTTAATGATGCATGAGGAAAACGCGAGTGGTTTCCGTGGTGCGTCTTCCGTTTGTCGTTGTATTAATCATATACGGTCTTCATTTCATTTGCAATACTTATTGCAGGAATAAAAAAACGAGTCCCCTCTGAGAGGACCCGTTTTATAACTTTAAGATTTTAATTTACTTGTCATCATCACAAACCACTTGCATGCCAACCTTGGATGCAACGGTTTTCATGTTCTCACAATCCTGGGCACCGGAAAGATCCAGGGCGCCTTCACGCGCCAATTCTTTCTCGTCTTCATCACTGCAAACAACCTGAACACCCGCTCTGGATGCGACTTTCTTCATGTTTTCGCAGTCTTCCTGGTTGCCGATATTTCTCAAATCCACTTCCATAATATTTCGCCTCCCTTTAATAATCCACTTCTCACTAATATATACCCATAAACTTTTCACTTTAACGTGAAATCTGTTACAATCAATTCTTGCATCAACCATCCTATTGCAGGTTTTATCGAAAGACAGCGATTGTCCACTCTACGCAGACTTAATATAACCTTTAATTTTATACCCCTATCCTGTTCCTGATATTGATTTCTAATTAGAGGAATAAGCCTTCCGGGTCAATCTCACGATAAAGCAAGTATAGTTCATGGTAGGTCGGCGGTTCCGTCTCGCCGCTGACGCGGGAAACATCCAAATCCCACCCCACCAATTGTTGAATATCTTCTGTTGTATAGCCGGGATGAACCGTATCCAAATACATTTCACCGCTCTCATCATCAAAACGGAAGACAGCCATATTGGTAATGACCACCTGGGGGCCGCCCCGGAAGGCGTCACCAAAGATGTCCTGGCGGCGAGTTATTTTGCCGTCATTGCGCCAATCGGGCAGGCGCCAGCCCGGCGATGTGATGTAATCCACCTTTTCCTTAAACCGACGTTTTTCCTGTACCATAGTGAAAATCGTGCGCGTGGCAAAGGCATTGATGTCCGGGTTTCCCCCGCTACCGGCCAAGCGGCGGGTCGGATTCAGGTAATCACCGGACACGGTGGTGTTCACATTGCCGTAGCGGTCAATCTCTGCCCCGCCTAAAAAGGCCAAATCAATGCGGCCGCGTTCCAATTGACCGAAAACATCTGCCAGGCCGCTGACCACAGAGGCCTGCTGCTCGCAGCGCGCATCGCCAACCGATGACGGCAGACTCTCCGGCCGGCCGTCAATGGAGCCCGCTTCATAAATAATGGAAGCGTGCGCCGCATTGGTCCGCTGGGCCAGGGTAACAGACAGCATCGGTAAGCCGGTACCGGCAAAAACCGTTTCGCCATCGCGCACCTCACGGGCTCCGGCAACGGCCAAGAGGTCAATGACTTCATATTCACCCACTTTGGCGTGGTCAAAATTATTTTTGTAGCTCTCCCACTTGCTCATTTCTTGGCACCTCGCTTAATGGTTGTACTATAATGAATCGCACGGTTGGCGGTCAAATTTTGCAGGCGACTGAACCCGATTTTGTCCAAGTAAGCCTCAAAATCAGGTACCCCATAAATCCATTCCGCTGCCCATTCATCAAAGCCTTCCTGCGTTTTGGTGCGCGTGTAGTAGTCCCTGATAAAATCGCCATCGATTTCATACCGGTTGAAGCAGCCCGTCGGATGGGCGCCATAGGGCACTTCAGCATACCGTTCCACCATATAATGGGGAATAATATTGGCTGCCGGCTCATCGCGCAAATACCGCTCCGGCACCACTTCTTCTGCAATCACAAACAACCGGTCTGCCGCCTTCATGGCCTCTACATCGCTGTAGCGCTGCCCTTCCACTCGAACAGTCCCCATCTCACCGATCTGGTGGACATGCGCCACGCAAATGTCCGGTTGCGCCGCCGGCACCAAAATATACTCTGTATCGCCGTAAAAGGGGTCTTGCGCATAATCAAATTTCTTTTTGGGAATTTTAGGGTTCTTCCCATCCCGCAGACCGGCCCGGCCCAACATATCATAGGCCGGGTTCATAATATCCGTTCCTTTTGCCGCCGTCGTTGCCATAAAGGGCATGCCCGCAGCTCCGGCAGCCAAACGCAAAAGAATCTGGTAATGGCTGTAATCTTCACAAATGGTCTCCCCGGACTGGATCCGGCGCGCCATGTTATTGCCCAGTTTGCCGTATAATTCATGACCAATGAAGCAAGATTCCCAAATATCCACACAGCCGGCACCGGCTAAAATATCCGAATGGGTGCCGCCGTTCACTTCAATTAAATGCAGGTGCCGTTTCTTCTGACGCACCAGTTCATAGACCAGCGCCATCGGACGACGCCAAATCGTAAAGCCGCTAAAGGTCATACAGGCGCCATCAGGAATGGCAGCCGCCAGCTGTGCCACGGTTTGCCGTTTTTCCATCGTTTGCAAAATCACTCGCTCCTCTCAAATTGGCAGAAATTTTTTGATATTAAAATGATACTTCATGCACCATCTTCTGTCAATTTAGGAAAATTTATCCATTCCTGCACCGGCCCCAGCGCCAGGCCAAACCTGCCTCCTCCCACGAGCCGCCAAAGGACAACCGCTACAAAAAAGAACCGGCTCAACTTGTGCCGGAACATTTGTTCTGATATACTGGACCTATCCCCCACTCCCAACGCACTCGGAAAGGAAGATAAGCCATGCCCCGTAACGGCGCCGACTACCAACGGCTGCGTCATCAAGCGCAGCGCCTTGGGTTAAACCTCTCTACCGCCATCCCCCAAATGAAACGCCTCTTAGACGACTACGCCAGCCTGGCTTGGCTTACCGATGCGCCAACCCGGCCCCGCAGCGCCCGCCTTTTCTCCCCGGATCAAACCGCCGATGCCCTCCTGCTCCTAGACCATTGGACCGAAGCCAATCGCAACCCCGATCGCGCCGCCCGGCAAATCCGTCAAAACGCCTTTTTGAAAACCATGCTCGAACAGGCCATTGATGCCACCGCCCGTTACCCCGGAGAAGGCCAATGCTACGCCGCCATTTTGCACCGTTATTACTGTACCTACCCGCGCCCTACCGATATGGCCATTATGGACGACCTCCACCTGGAGCGGTCCAGCTACTATTGTAAGAAAAAAGAAGCCGTCCTCTGTTGCGCCATCGCCTTCTTCGGCACCGTCAGCGAAGAATGTAACCTATAAGACAAGTCCTGTGAGCGCCCTTACGTGAACTGCCTCCCCTTTCTTAGTGCCCAAGAAAGGGGAGGCAGTTCAGATTTTTTCAGTGATTTTCCTTTTTGTTTAGGGAGCAGCAGTCCAAAGGTGCGTCTCCAAAGGCTTTTTTATTTTCGCCGGCCAATTTATTTAAAAAGTATTTCCCTTTGTTCTTAACCATTTTGGTAAATTTCATTGCTTCGCCTTCTCGACGAATTCGCTGTGCAATTCCTTCCATTTGATGTCTACCTATTTAAAACCGATTTCCATCATCGGCGAAAAAGCGAAATCCTTTCGCGCCCTAATCTTTATCGCCGCAGCTCATTCGGCTTCAGTCGGACCCGAACTCGTCAGCTCACGGCCTTAAGCCAAGTGGCGTTCCTCTTTTAAACTTACCCGCTCTTCCATATTTTTTCGAATTTTTTCGAATCGCACCAAATGCACGTCATGATTAAAATTGGCCATAAGCAAATCATAAGCAGAATCGAAGTAATTCTTTACGCCGGCCTTGGCACTCGCCCCGGCCATCATGTAAATCAAATAGAGGCCCTGCAAAATCGAACGCGTCACCAAAGGATCGCCGCCGGAATAGGTGATGATCTGGCTAAAGGCCAGGTACAGTTCATCTTCCACAGAGTAGCTTTGGTAAAGAACCTTGGTATCCCCGTCCTCTTTCAAGACGATAAATTGATTGGCCGTAGAGAGAAGTTTTCCCAAAAGAGACGAAATTTTATTCACACACATGACCGCCGTATTCGGATCGTTGATTCCCGGGCTCAGAGCCATGGCGGCAATTTCCGTGAGATTTACCAGGCCGTGATGGTAGTCATCCTGAATGTTTTTAAACACATTAATCACCATCGCCCCGCCGAGGGCATCAATCAGCTCTTCAATTTCTTCTTTGCTAAGATTTTTTCCCCCGAAAAGCTTCAATGCACCCAAGGATTCCCCTTCTGTGGTGTATTCCCCAATCCGTTTTTTAATGGTGAACTCGGCCTTGATTCCGTCCAGGGCCTTTAAAATTGCATCGGCCTGAATATTGAAAAGATACCCCGTCGTCGTAGCCAATACGGGAAATTCCTTTGCGTCCTTGTCGTCTTCGTAACGCTTCGCCTTTTCCCGAAGGGCCACCTCCTCATCGATAAGGGCCTCGCAATCGGTATAGACCCCTTCGATAATATTTGATATTTTAATATTCTCAAGCACTTGTTTAGCGAAGACGACAAAGCCGATCATGGCCACAATGGCATAGGCGATGGCAAAACTCCCCGCCATCACATGGTCATCGGCCCTTACATTTTGGAGCAAGAGAATGCTGATAACCGAATAGAAAAAGCCGCTGATAAAAATGCCGAAGAGGCCCAAGACATCCGTACGGTCGATAAAAGTTTGGAGCATGCGCGGCGACACGCTGCTGCTGTATTTGTTCAGCACCGTCACGATGGTCGTAAAAGAAAAAATACTGATGGTCAAAAAGACCCCGGAAATATTTGACAGAAAATCCATGGACACGTCCACGGACAAGAGCAATTGATTCGGCACATGATCCTTCAGCTCGGGGAATTGGTTGTCGAAAATCCACGTCAAGAGAAGAAGGGAAATCGTCAGAAGAACGAACTTCGACATCTTTAATAAATTCTTTTCGTTAATAAGCCATAATTTAATTCTAGCTACCATGGTCGTCCTTTCTCTACAGAGCGCGCGTATACAGTAAATAGTTTACCATGTTTGTCCGACGCATGGGAAAATACTAGAGAAATAAATCTCATTATTGTAAGTGAACGAACTCCGGCAAAAAAGAAGCGATCCGCACAAGGCGAATCGCTTCTTTTTTATTTGTCATAGACAAAGAATTTGTTGGTAACCTCTTGCCATTTTCCGTCTACTTTGTTGCTACTCCGAATATAATCATGGCCATTGGTGGCTTCCATGATGGGGTAGTAAGCCCAGTGGTCTTTATTTAGGTCTATAAAGGATAGGAGCTTGTCTAAGTTCCTATCTACAAAGTCTTGGTCAGCTTTTCTAAGGGGAACATATCAGCCTTCCTAGCATTTTTGCCTTATTTTTCAAAGCGATAAACGCCTGCCATATCTTCGGCTGCAATCGGCAGCCGGCTGTCAAACATATCAATCGGTTTGAATTTAAAACGGCTGGTCCGGTGCAAGCGGTCTATTGTCGCCTGTACGGCCGGGTCATCGCAGCGGCCGGTGCGGATGTAGCGGTTCAGCACGGCGTAGCTGAAGCCGAGAATGTCTTCATCGGTCTTGCCGGTCAGGCCGTCAGCCGGCGGTTTCTCTACAAAACGATCGCTCAAGCCCAAGTGGCGTCCCAGCTGGATGACTTCATCTGTGGTCAGGGTTGCCAAAGGCGAAAAAGCGCCGGTGGTATCGCCGTATATGGTGGCGTAGCCGACCCAGTCCTCGGATAAGTTGGAGGTGTTCCAGACGGCGCCATCCAGGCTTTGGGCGATGGCGTACAAGACGGTCATCCGGACCCTGGGGGGGAGGTTGAGTTGGCTTTGCCGGCTTAAGGGGCCAACAACGGTTGTAACGGCTGCGGTCAAAGCATCTGCCGCCGGGCCGATGTTGACCTCATGGCTGACAATCCCCAAGTCCTTACAGAGCGCCCGGGCCACATCAATATCCGCCTGGTCACCGCGCGGCATCATGACGCCGATAACATTATCCCGGCCGCAAACGCGGACGGCCAAGGCCGCCACAACGGACGAGTCTTTACCGCCGGATATGCCGATGACGGCCCGCTTGGCGCCCATGGCGGCCATGCGGTCACCGCACCACCCTTCCAGACGGGTGCATAAGTTTTTCAGGGCATCTTCTTCTAGCTGCATAAGACCCTCCTAGAGATAATTTTGCAAGGTTGCGCTGAAGCTTTCCATCAACCGTTTTTCATTTGCGCCGGCCCGCTTATTGTAGACCATGTACAATTGGAAGGTAATGTCTTTTAAATTAAGCGGAATGTGGACACAGTCGGCAAAGACGCTGCGCCGAATGTAGGGCGGGAATGAATAAATCAGCGTATTCCCTTCATTTAATAGTTCCCGGCACATATTGTAATTATTGGTGGACAGCAAGATGTGCAAGTCAACGACATTTTGCAAGGCGTGCTCTCCCTCAGGGCCACCGGTTTCGTAAATAATAAAGGGATAGTCAGCAATGGAGGCCAAGCTGAGATTGTGCTGGTGGGCCAGGGGGTGACGCGGGCTCATGGCAATGTAAATGGGGTAGGACTTTAACAATTGCAATTCTACATTTTGTGGAACATTATCTACAAAGTATTTCAGGGAATTGGCGATTAAGACGAAGCCCACATCGCCCGGATTTTGGGCCACTTCAGCCACAATGTCATCCTGGTAGCGCTCCTGCAAGTAGACTTGGACCTTGGGGTGGGTGTGCATGTAGTCCACATAAACCAAGGGCATTAAAGAAATCGACACCATGGGCGACAGGTGGATGTTCAGTTTACCGTATAAGGTATCCAGATGGTTTAATTCCGAGGCATTGATTTGATCCAGCATTTGGTCATAACGCGCGACAATCGCTTGAGCGGCATTGTACACCATTAAACCTTGTTTGGTGAGGGTGACCCCTCTTTTGGTCCGATTTAGAACTGTAAAGCCGAGTTCTTCTTCTAAGTTGCGCAAAGACTGGTTCAGGCTTTGCTGAGAAATAAATATTTTTTTGCTGGCCGCATTGATAGAGCCGGCCCGGCAGACCTCAATTAAAAACTCCAATTGCTCGATCTTCAATCTAATTCACCTTCCTAAAACAAAAGCATCGCGATTCTATTATAGAATACTTTTGACAGGCTGGCAAATGCTATTCCCCAGTTTGAGAAAGACCAATTTTCTTGACCAACAGCGGAAAATAGCCCCTCTGGCAAATTGACAAATCAATGCTTGCCCCCTACCATAGAGTGTGATTGCCATAATAAATTTTTTTATTTTTAAGGAGGGATTTTTATGTCGATTGAAGCGACAGACCGCCGGCAGTACCTGCTGCGGTCCATCACCTGTTTCGGCTTGCCGCTATGCCTACTGCTGGTACCGACGAGCGAGGCCTTCACCCCGTCTATCCGCCTCTTTCTCGTCATTACCGTGATGGGGGTCTTGTGCTGGGCGCTGGGGACGGTTCCCCAAGGCGTTCCTGCCATCCTAATGCCCATTGCCTACCTGCTGTTCGGCTTGGCGCCGGCGCCGGTGATTTTTGGCGTTTGGTCAGAGCCCATTCCCTGGATGATGCTGGGTGGCCTAATCCTGGCCAATGTGCTTGTGTCCACGGGGCTTTTGGAGCGGGTGGCTTACCGGTCGATTACCTTAACCGGCGGAAGCTACACGGGCCTTTTGATGGGCTTGGTGATCACGGGGATCATCGGGAACATTCTGGCCCCCGGGAAGATCGCCATCCCCATGGCGGCGCTGACTTTTGGGATTTGCAAGGCGCTCGACCTGGGCAAGAGCCGGGCTTCTGCCGGTATTATGCTGGGTGGGGCCATGGGAGCTTTGCTGCCACAGCAATTTATCTACAACCCGGTCAACCTATCCTTAACCGTTGGCGTGGGGGAAAGCGTTACCGGCCCGCTGAACGTCACCTGGTTTGACTATCTTTGGTACAATTTGCCATCCGTCCTCTATGTTTTTCTGGCCGTCTACTTGGTCGGCCGGTATGCGAAGCCTGATGACTTAAATGCCAGCAAGGAGCTGTTTGAAGAAAAATACCGGGCCCTGGGCCCTTGGCGCCTGCCTGAGAAAAAAGCGCTGGCCGTTTGCCTGGGCTTGTTTGCCGTTTTGGTCATCGGCAGCTTTTTGGGCTGGCCAATCATGTGGGCCTTTGCCATCTTCCCCTGCCTTTTCTTTTTGCCGGGCATCAACATCGGCAAGAAGGAGGACATCAGTCGGTTGGACTTTACCTTTGTCCTCTTCATCACCGCCTGCCTTGGCATTGGTGCCACAGCCGGCGAGTTGGGCATTGGGAAACTGTTTGCCCAAAACGTAACACCGCTCCTGTCCGGCCATTCTATTTTTATTACCTTCGCCCTCATTTGGGTCTGCATTGTATTGGCCAACTTTTTGTTAACGCCCCTGGCCATCATCAGCGTCTTAAGCGTGCCCTTGGCCGAACTGGCGCTGGCCTTGGGCATCAACCCGCTGTGCGTTTACTTCTTCATTTGCAACGCCTACGATGTGGTCTTCCTGCCCTATGAATACGCCTTGTACCTGATTTTCTTCTCTTTTGCGCTGATTCCCTTAAAAGATTTTATCAAAATCATGAGCATCAAGGCCGCCGTAAGCCTGGGCTTTTTAATGCTCATTCAAATTCCATTTTGGATGGTAACCGGTTTAATGGCCGGCTGATCTTAGCAAAACAGCGTTCGGACCCGTTTTTACAGGGCCGAACGCTGTTTTTATATTTTTATGTTTGAGTATAACAAAAAGGCCCGGCATAGCGCCGAGCCTTTTGTTATGAATATTAGTGGAACATACCTAATGCAACTGCGTCCGTTTGAACCGGTTGTGCATTGGTGTCAGCAGGGCCTTCAGAAGCTACCAGAGGAGCGGCGAAGACAATACCTAGAATTGCGAGCACCGGAAGTAATACTTTCAAGGTGTTTTTACGGATAGATGATGCTTTTTGCATAGTATAGCCTCCTTTTTATATCTTATAAAAAACAATAAATGCGGTTATGCTCTTGGCAGTCAAGAGTTTTCCCTCCGAGGACAGAGTTAGTATTCTTATCTGTATCCCCTGTCTTCAATACAATCATAGCATGCTTGAGATTCTTTTGCAAGGGATGGGCCTGAAATATCCCTAATAAACTCTTTATATTACTAAAAAATGGATTTTATCTATTGAATGCATACATACTTATTTATAATTTGACTCTTTTTTGTTTCTTTTTGCTGACAAGTTCACCTGTTTTTTATGCTTTCTCTTTTTGCAACCATCCCGGGTCTTGCAAATTTGCCATTTATAGTACGTATATAGAGGACTATTTTGTTAAATATGTCCTCCGCGCGATTACTAAATTAGTTTTTTTAAAAAAATCCCCTTGACGGGGACTCGTCAAGGGGATTTTTAAAAGTTATATATTTAACTGTCCGCCATGCACTTTTTATCCATTTAAATAATCACAGCCAGTTTTTTCGCAATTCTTCTGCGCTAAGCCCTGTCAAATAACTGATGGGCAGGTCAAAAATGGTCATGCAGCCTCGTTTTCCTTCTTGGTAAGCCCGGTATAGACCCCGGGCACAAGCCACATTAACTGAGGCGGTAAATTCAGGATTAGAGGCCAGGGTCAAGGAAAAATTCATCACCTGGGGGGTGTCCGGCGAGGTATAGCCATGGCGGATCACCTGTCCCCCGTGGGGCATGGCCGTATGCTTGGCCTTGAATTCGGCTTCATCGATAAAATTCACCTGAGTATCGTACTCATCGAAATAATTGGGCATGCTGACGATGGCTTGGCGGATGGCCTCTCGGTCTGCATCGGCAGCGGCGACCACGTAGCACTCGCGTAGGTGTTTGTCGCGGGGCGTCAGGCCGGCACCTTCGCCGCGCTCCACCTGAGCGACAGCGCTTTCTTTCGGGATGGTGTATTGAACCGCTTTAACCACACCGGGTATCCGCCGAACAGCATCTGAATGGCCTTGACTGACCCCCTTGCCCCAGAAGGTATCCACGGTGCCGTCCGGCAATACGGCGGCACCCAGGACCCGCATCAGAGAGAAGAGCCCCGGATCCCATCCGGTGGAAATAAGCGCCGCGTGGTCTGTTTCCCGTGCGGCGGCATCAACGGCGGCGAAATGCTCCGGAATCCTTGCATGGGTATCAAAGCTATCGACAATATTGCAATGCCGAACGATGTCCGGAGATTGCTCGATGAGGTCTGTCGCCGAACCGCCGCACAAAATTGCCACATCAATCTCATGATGGGGCAGGTCTGCCAGGGCATAGGCCGGAATCCGACTGTCTAGCGTCGCCGGATCGCGGCGGGTAAACACGCCGACGGCTTCCATATCGCTTTGTTGTAAAAGAGCCGTTTCAACACCACGGCCCAGGTTTCCATAGCCAACGATAGCAATTTTCATAAAAGTCCTTCTCTCTGTAGTTGGTTTTTACTTGTCGTTTAAAAAAAGATCATCCATGTCGTACAAGCCGGGCGCCGCCGATGTGACAAAGCGGGCGGCTGCCAAGGCGCCTTTGGCAAAAATGGCCCGCGACAAGGCGGTGTGCTTGATTTCAATCATTTCGTCCAGTCCGGCCAGGAGCACGGTGTGCTCGCCGACGATGCTGCCGCCGCGAACGGCGTGGACGCCAATTTCATCGGCCGGCCTGGCCCCGACATGCCCATCCCGACCGCCGATAACGGTGGTGTCCGGACGCACGTCCTGAATGGCGGAAACCAGCATTTTAGCGGTTCCGCTGGGGGCATCAACTTTGCGGTGGTGGTGAGCTTCAATAATTTCAATGTCAAAATCCGGCAGGGCTGCCGCTGCTGAGCGCGCTAATAATTTTAGCACATGAACGCCCAAACTGAAATTCCCGCTGTGAAAAACAGGTACTTCTTCTGCCGCCTGGTCCATCAAGGCCAGTTCTTCCGGTGTGTGGCCGGTAGTGGCGATGACCATGGGCAAGTGATGGGCGCGCGCATAAGCAACCAGGGTGGGCAGGGTGGTGTGGAGGGAAAAATCGATCAAGACATCCGCCGCCGGAGCATCCTCAATATTCGCGGAAAGGGGAAATGCGGCGGTCTCACCCGTCGCTTCCGTCCAGCCGAAAACAATTTCCGCATCTTCAGCGGCTTTGGCTTGGGCCGCCACCATTTTCCCCATAGCACCGGTGGCCCCACTTAAAAGTATCCGCATCCTTAGGCCTCCAATGCTTTCAGGCTTTGCAATTCATCCCGCAAGGCCTGCAAGGTTGCATCTGCAGGGGTGGTCATCGGTGCCCGGTAACCGCCTCCCGGCAGGCCGCGCATATGGACCGCTGCCTTGACGGGGATCGGGTTCGGCTCGGAGAATAAAATGTGCACCAATTTCTGGAAGCGGCACTGCAGGGCTAAGGCGTCGGCCAGCTTGCCGGCCTGCCACAAGGCACAAATATCGTGGACTTCTTTAGGGAAAATATTGGCCAGGACGGAAATGACGCCGGCGCCGCCACAAGATAAGACCGGAACGGTCACATCGTCATTGCCGCTGTAAATATCAAAGTCCGGCGGGCAGAGGTTGCGCAGGTCCACGGTGGTGGCCAAGTTGCCGGTGGCATCTTTAATGCCCACAATGTTGTCAAAGGCTGCCAAACGAGCAACCGTTTCCGGTTTCAGGTCCATCCCGGTGCGGCCCGGCACATTATAGAGAATAATGGGGATGTGCACGCTGTGCGCCATGGCAGAGAAGTGTTCATACAGCCCTTTTTGTGATGTTTTATTGTAATAAGGCGTCACATGCAAGAGGGCATCGGCGCCGACCGCTTCCAGGGACCGGCTCAAGGCTTCCCCGTGGACGGTATTGTTGGAACCGGCACCGGCCACAACGGGAATCCGCCCGTTAATGTGCTTGACGGTAAAGGCCACCGTTTCAATCTGCTCTTCATCGGTCAAGGTCGAAGCTTCACCGGTGGTGCCGCAAATAACAATCGCATCGGTCCCATTTTCAAGCTGGAAATCCAAAAGCCGGGCGAGAGCGTCAAAATCCACATCACCATTGTCCTTAAAGGGGGTCACCAAGGCTACACCTGAACCTGTAAATACGTGCATATCTATCTTCCTTTCTGTAAGTCTACTGCATCTATAGTCGCTTTAATCATTTGCCAATAAAGTCATGTCGTTTCGCAAAATATCCTCTAAGGATTCACGTCGGACGACGGCCTGGTGTCGGCTGCCGTCAACAAAGACCACCGCCGGGCGGGGGAGGCGGTTGTAGCCGGAAAACATGCTGAAGGTATAAGCGCCGGTGCCCAAGATGGCGAGGATATCACCTGGTTGAGGCGTCGGCAAGGGCTTATCCTTAATGAGAACGTCACCGCTTTCACAATATTTGCCGGCCACCCGCCAATTTTCATCCGCCGCATCCCGTAACCGGTCGGCGAGAACGGCCGTATAGCCGGCCTGGTAAAGGGCAACCCGCATGTTGTCCCCCATGCCACCGTCGATAAAGGCATAATTGACGCCGTCTTTCAGCCGCTTCACATCGCCCACCCTATAGAGGGTCAGCCCGGCCTCGTTCACCATGCTCCGGCCCGGTTCAAGCCAGACTTCCCTTAAGCTGAGATCCCGCTGCTGGGCTTCATCTGCAATATCCGCGGCCAATTGCCGGAGAAAGGGTGCCAGGGCAAAGGGCGCATCGCCGGTTTCATAAAAGACACCAAAGCCGCCGCCCAAGTCTAAGATATCCAGGGACAGCCCTTCCGCCTTTAAAGCCGCCATCAGGTCCAGCATCAGGTGGGCCGCCTTTAAAAAGGCATCCGCTGCAAAAATTTGAGACCCGATGTGGCAGTGGACCCCGCGCAAGTTCAGCCGGTCTAAAGCAGCAATCTCGGCCAGGACAGCCGGCGCTTCATCCAAAGCAATGCCGAACTTGCTGTCACTGGTGGCGGTTTTAATGTAAGCGTGCGTATGGGCTTCCACCCCCGGGTTCACCCGGAGCAAGACATCCACAGGGCAAGCTTCTTCAGCTGCAAGGGCGGACAAGCGCCGGGCTTCCGATAAATTATCCAGCACGATAAAGCCAATCTGTGCTTGTAAGGCCATCCGTAATTCCCGGTCCAATTTATTGTTCCCGTGGAAAATAATCCGGTCCGGCGGGAAGTCTACCGCCAAGGCCGTGTACAATTCACCTTCCGAGACCACGTCCAGGCAAAGGCCTTCTTCCTTGGCCAAGGCAATCAAGGCCGTAAAACTCGCCGCTTTGGACGCGTACAGGATTCGGCTAGTAAAGGCATCGCTGTTAAAGCAGTCCACAAAGGTCCGGGCTTGCTTGCGCAGTGCCTGCTCATCATAGACGTACAAGGGGGTGCCGTATTCCTCAGCCAGGTCCGCCGCATAGCAGTCCCCTATTTTTAAACGGCCGCCCTCATCTTTAAAATTTGAAAATCCTTCCATGCACTCATCCTTTCCCAGTCTACTCCTAAAAAAACAAGCACCCATGAGCAAAAGGATTTGCCTCATGGGTGCTGAAAATTTACCTTTTGCCCTTGATGTGAAAGCTCCTCGCAAAAAGATTGGGCAACCTTTTTGCGACAGTCTCATGCCTATTCGACATAAGCCCAGCACCATAGCACTTCGGCGAGCCCGCCTTTCAGGTAAACCCTACTCATCGCACTCGCGCCCTCTCGCACATCTTATATGGGATTGTACATTGACTCTAACAGATTGCTATCTGCCTGTCAAGCTTATTGGCAGGAGAATCTTCTAAACATAAGTCCCCGTCCCTTGCCAAGTTAATCTGTGGGCAGGCCTTTCTCCAACAAGGGCACCGCCAAGCAACCAACCGATTATATGGCCAGAAGAAAAGCCCCGTCTGCAAGAGACGGAGCTGAAGAATGATGACCTTAGCTGACTGGCAACCGGTAGCGGCTGTCCAAAAAGCGCACCGTACCGGTTTTATGGCGTAGGACGACGGTGTTGACGGTGATAAAATCGCCGTCGCGCTTGACGCCTTTTAAGATGCTGCCGGTGGTGACCCCACTGGCCACAAACATGACATCATCGCTGCGCACCAGGTCATTTAAGGTTAAGACCTCATCACAACTGGTGCCCATGGCCTCTGCCCTGGTCACCTGCTCGTCATTTTCAGGGGCTAATTTGCCCTGCATGTCACCACCCATGCATTTTACGGCAGCGGCAGCTAAGACGCCTTCCGGAGCCCCACCGATCCCAAGGACCATATCAATGCCGCTTTCCGGGAAGCAGCAGGACAGGGCCGGGGATACATCGCCGTCGGTAATCAGCTGAACGCGAGCGCCCAGGGCTTTTACGGCCTGTTTAATGTGCTCATGGCGGGGCCGGTCAAGTAAGCAGACGGTCAGCTCGTCCATGGGCTTACCCAGGGCCTGGGCCACATTTTTAAGGTTTTCTTCCACAGATGCTTCAATGTCGATGGCCCCTTTTGCGCCGGGGCCGACGATGATTTTATCCATGTACATATCCGGTGCATGCAAGAGGCCGCCGGCATCGGAAACCGCCATAACAGTGATAGCACCCGGTTGATTTTTAGCCGCCAGGTTGGTGCCTTCCAAGGGATCAACGGCAATGTCCACTTCATCGCCGCCTAGGCCGACTTTTTCACCAATGTAAAGCATGGGGGCTTCGTCCATTTCACCTTCACCAATGACGACGGTACCGGTAATGGCCACCGTTTCAAACATATGGCGCATGGCTTCTACCGCTGCACCGTCAGCGGCCATCTTGTCCAATTTGCCGACCCAGTTGGTACAATTGATCGCAGCCGCTTCCGTGACACGCGAAAATTCAATAACCAGTTCTCTTTCCATCTTAAAGACTCCTTACGCTTTGCCGTTTGAACCGAAAATGCGAATTTTTTCCACCACCCGCGCCTGCATTTTTTCACGCGCCGGGCCTAAAATTTTACGCGGATCGATTTCATTCGGCTTTTCAGCCAATACTTCACGAACGCCGTCTGTAAAGGCTTCGCGGAGGTTGGTATCAATATTAATCTTACGCACACCACGGGCAATGGCTTCTTTAAGAGCCGCATCCGGCACACCGGAAGAACCGTGCAGCACAATGGGAATGCCCACTTTTTCTTTAATGGTGGTCAACCGGTCAAAGTCCAGCTTCGGTTCGCCTTTATACTGGCCATGTGCCGTACCGATGGCAACTGCCAGGGACCGAATCCCGGTCTCTTTAACAAAATAAGCCGCTTCGTCCGGATCGGTAAAACTGGCTTCCCGCTCACTGACAACAACATTGTCTTCGGTGCCGCCGATTTTGCCCAATTCCGCTTCAACAGAAACGTCCAAGGGCCGGGCCACTTGCAAGATTTGGTTGGTCACCCGGATGTTTTCTTCCAGGGGATGCTTTGACCAGTCAATCATAACCGAGGTAAAGCCGCGGCCAATGCACTGAATCACTTGTTCAAAGCTGGTCCCATGGTCCAGGTGCAGGGCCACCGGAACGCTGGCAGCTTCGGCAGCAGTGCGCACCAGGGCCACAATATAATTGAGACCGGCATATTTGATGGCCCCTTGGCTGGCTTGAATGATGACCGGAGATTTTTCCGCTTCCGCTGCACCGATAATTGCCTGTACAATTTCCATGTTGTTGCAGTTAAAGGCGCCGACGGCGTAACCGCCTTCTTCAGCCGCCTGTAACAAGGTATCCACATTCACTAAAGCCATAATGTCCTCCTTTACATTCGTTCCGGGGCGCTAACGCCCAAGAGCAGCAATACATTGCGTAAGGTGATGCGGGCACAGTCTGCTAAAAGCAGGCGGGCCGCTTTGAGTTCAGCATCGTCTGTCAGTACCTTACACCCATTGTAAAAAGTATGGAAAGCATTGGCAAGGTCTTTTGCATAATATGCCAAATGATAGGGTGCCAATTCACGTGCCGCCAAGGCCACTTTTTCCGGCCAGGCAGCAATGGCTTCCAGCAAGGCTTCTTCTGCCGGTTCTTTTAGCAAGGCGGTATCCACCTCTGCCGCCGGGCGCACCGGCTCTCCGGCAGCCGAAAGCAGGGAACAAATCCGCGCATGTGCGTATTGAACATAATAGACCGGGTTATCCGATGATTGCTTCTTGGCCAGGCTCAAGTCGAAATCCAGCGGACTGTCCGGCGACCGCATACTGAAGAAAAAGCGCGCCGCCTCACGGCCGACTTCTTCAATGAGCTCTTCCAAGGTGACAAATTCGCCGGCACGCTTGCTCATCCGCACCAATTCGCCATCCCGATAGAGGCGGACCAGCTGCATGAGGATAACGGTCAACCGGTCCCCCGGATAGCCCAAAGCGGTCAAGGCCCCCTTTAAGCGCGCCACATGACCGTGGTGGTCGGCGCCCCAAATGTTAATTAAATCGTCATAGCCCCGGTCGAATTTATTTTTATGGTAGGCGATGTCTGCCGCAAAATAAGTCGGAATGCCGTTGGCCCGCACCAGCACTTCATCCTTTTCCGCACCATAATCGGTGCAGCGCAGCCATTGGGCGCCGTCTTTTTCGTAAACATAGCCCCGGTCGCGCAAGGCATCGATTGCCGCCATCACATCACCGGATTCGTGCAGGCTTTTTTCGCTGAACCAGTGGTCATAGGACACGCCAAAGGCTTCCAGGCCCTGACGAATGCCCTTGACCTTTTCCTTTAAGGCAAAATCCGTCATTTTAGCCAAGCGCTCATCCCGGTCCATGTTCACATAGACCTCACCGTCCTGGGCCAGCAAGTGCCGGGCGGTTTCAGCAATATCCGCCCCTTGGTAGCCGTCTTCCGGCAGGGGGTAGGCATCGCCTTGGCCCAGGGCTTCAAAGTACCGCGCCTCCACCGAGCGCCCCAAGAGGTTCACCTGGTTACCGGTATCGTTAATGTAATATTCCTTATCCGCCTGGTAGCCAGCCAGGTTCAGAACGCCTGCCAAAACGTCCCCCAAGGCGCCCCCTCTGGCGTTGCCCATATGCAGGAGACCGGTCGGGTTGGCGCTGACGAATTCCACTTGGACGCGCCGCCCGCCGCCCACATCACTTTTACCGTAGTCCCGGTCTTCCGCCTGAACCGCTGCTAAAACCGGCGTCAGATAATCGGCCGTCAAGGTAAAATTAATAAAGCCCGGCCCGGCCAGGTCAACATGGTCGATCGGCGCCGATGTGTCCAGGCGGTCCACCAAGGCTTGGGCAATGGCCCGCGGGTTCATCCGCGCCGGGCGTGCCAGCTGCATGGCAAGGTTACTGGCAAAATCGCCGTGGCTTTTATCGTTTGGCTGTTCCACCACAAATTCCGGCAAGTCGGTGGCCGGCAAGGCGCCGTCTGCCACCGCCGCTTGAAAGGCCTCTTGAATCCGCGCCATCACTGTGGCTCTGGTTTCTGCAATAATATTCATATATTCCTCCGCATTCTAAACTTTACGCGCCAGCAAGGCCGCCTTGGCCACTACTTCATCTCCGGCATAGGGCACCCGTTCACCCTTAATCTTTTGACAGGTTTCATAGCCCTTGCCGAGTAGGAGCACCACGGCGCCTTCCGGGGCCGTCTGAACGGCATGGCGAACAGCTGTGGCCCGGTCTTCAATCTTTTCCACCGGCACCTTCTTTTCAAAGGCCCGGCAAATGCTGTCGTTAATGGCCGCGACCTCCTCCGTTGCCGGATCATCTGCCGTTAAAATAATATGATCAGCCCCCAGGCTGGCCACCCGCCCCATGCCCGGCCGTCGGCTTTCTGCTTTATCGCCCGGCGCCCCAAAAAGCAGCCAGATCGGCGCGTCAGGGAAATCCTGCCGAACCGTTTCCAGCACCCGGCGGAAACTGATTTCATTGTGGGCATAATCCACCACCACGGTAATGCCAGCCTCCTGCAGGTAACTCATGTGCCCGGTCATCTTGATGCCCGCCAGGGCCTTGGCGCAAGTAGTCAGGGGGATGCCGGCCTTGTGGGCCAAGGCAATGGCCGCCAGGGCGTTTTCAACATTGAACCGCCCATGCATGGGCAGGTGAAAGGCCTGGATGCCGCCATCAAAGGCAAGGTTGAAGGTCAAACCCTTTGCATCGGCCCTAAGGTCTTCTGCGATGTAGTCGCCTTCATGCAGGCCAAAGCGAACCACTTGCCGGCAATGGCGGGCAGCCGCCATAATTCGCGGCAATTCATCGCTTTCCTGGTTCACAAAGGCGCGGTCTGCCCGGTCAAAAATAGAGAGCTTGCTGGTAAAATAATCCTCAAATGACGGGTGTTCAATAGGGCCAATGTGGTCCGGTGCAATGTTCAAAAAAACCGCATCATCAAACCGAATGCCCCCAACCCGGTGATATTTCAAGGCTTGACTGGACACCTCAACCACCATGTGCCGCAATCCGGCCTCCCGTGCTCTGGCCAAGTGCCGGTACAGGTCAATATTTTCAGGGGTGGTGAGCTTTGATGCCTCTTCCCGGACGCCGTCAAAATTACAGACCGATGACGTAATCCCGCAAAGGGGGGCCCCGCTTTCCTCGGCAGCCGCATCGAAGATGGCCTTGACCATGGTTACCGTGGTGCTCTTGCCCTTTGTTCCCGTAACGCCCATCATGTGCAAGTCCCGCCAAGGCGCATCAAAAAACCAATTGGCGGTCACCGCCAGCGCCTGCCGAATATCCTTAACCTGCAAAAAGGGAAGGTCCGCCCCGGCCTCAGGGTAAGGCCGATCACTCAAATAAGCGCAGGCCCCCCGGTCAACGGCAGCGGTCAGATAGGCCGGTGAGAAGTGGGCGCCCTTGCATAAAAATAAGGTCCCTTTGGTTACGCGGCGCGAGTCATACTGGATGTCCGACAGCTCCAGCCGGGCGCCATCACCTGTTTGTGCCAGCAAAAGGCCCGCCGCCTGGAGCACTTCTGCCAAGCTCTTCAGTGTTTTTCCCATCGTCATCCTTTCTTGAGTCCCAGGCCGCACCAGTCTTGCCCGGTCAAGGCCCTTGTTTCCACAAATCCGGCAGCCTCTGCCGCTTGACGAATATCAGACAAGCGGTCTTTATGAATCCCGGACAAGAGCAAGTGTCCTCCCGGCGACAGCTTGGCCGATGCCGTCGGCAGCAACCGCAACAGCACATCTGTAACGATGTTCGCAACGAGCACATCCCAGCGACCCGGCACCTGGGCCAGCAAATCGCTGGCTTGGCTCTTAAGCTCCACCGCATTGAGCGCTGCCAAATGCGCCGCTGCAGCAACCGCCTGGTCGTCGTTGTCCACGGCCAGAACCTCTGCCGCACCGTATTTCTTGGCCGTCACCGCCAAAATACCTGAGCCGCAGCCCACATCGCAAACCCGCTTGCCGGCAAGATCCGCCGCATCCAACAACCGTAAGGCCAGCTGCGTCGTTTCATCCGTCCCGGTACCGAAGCCGATGCCCGGATCGGTCAGAACCACAACCGCACACCCGCCTGAAGGCCGGCACCAATGGGGACAAATTTCAAGCCGGTCTGTCACGACTATCGGCCTAAATTGGGCTTGCCAGGCATCGGCCGGCGGCAAGTCATACCCTTCCGTCGTCAAGTCTCCGCTAAAGCCCGCCGCTTGCCAGCGGCGGCAAATATCCGCCAAGCCAGCCCGGTCTTCCGCCGGCCAATAAGCGGTCAAAGTCGGCCGTTCTGCCCACAAGTCCGCCACGGAAAATTCATGGGCATCCCACTCATCACCGCCAACCCGGTCTAAAATATCTCTGGGATCGTACTGTTCAAACCCTTCCGGGAAGGCCTCGCTAAAAAACAACAAGGCCGCCTCCCATTCGGCATCGGTCGGAAGGACGTACTGCACTTTGATGTAAGACACGCCAAGCCCCCCTTGTCCACGACATTTTTATAAGCGGATACACCTTCAGCCGGGATATCCGCTCATAAAAATGTCGAGAAGGAACCCCTTCTCGACAATGCTAAGATTTAGTCCATCAATGCCTGAGCGGCAGTAATAATCGCCACTTGATAGGCATCTTCAGCAGAGCAACCGCGGGACAAATCATTGATCGGGGCAGCCAAGCCTTGCAGGAGGGGGCCATAGGCTTCATAGCCACCCAAGCGTTGGGTAATTTTATAGCCGATGTTGCCGGCATCTAAGCTCGGGAAAATAAAGACATTGGCATGACCTGCCACTTTACTGCCAGGTGCCTTGCTTTGTCCGACCGATTCCACCAAGGCGGCGTCAAATTGCAATTCCCCGTCAATGGGCAGGTCCGGCGCAATCTGCTGGGCAATTTTCGTAGCTTCCGCCACCTTTTCGCTTTCCGGCGATACGGCAGACCCTTTTGACGAAAAGCTCAACAAGGCCACCTTCGGGTCAATGTCAAACACCCGGGCAAATTTTGCACTTTCCACAGCAATTTCGCCCATGGCCTGAGCGTCAACGGTGATGTTGACCGCAATATCGGAATAGAGCATCCGCTCTTCCCCTTTTACGAAAACCATGGCCCCGGCAACACGGGATACACCCGGTTTTGTTTTAACAATCTGCAAGGCCGGGCGAATGGTATCCGCCGTTGAATGGGCAGCCCCGCTGACCATCCCGTCAGCCTTGCCAAGATAAACAAGCATGGTGGCGAAATAGGTTTCATCCTTAAGCATGTCGCGCGCTTTTTCCGGCGGCACCTTGCCCTTGCGGCGTTCAACAAAGGCATCCACCATGGCGTCAAATTCAGGATAAGTGGCAGGATCAATGATCTCCAAATCTGCCAAGCCGATGTTCTTACTCCCGGCAACGCGGCTGATTTCTTCAGGATTACCGATTAAAATCGGTTTTAAAATAGCGTCTGCCGCATGACGCGCAGCTGCTTCAATAATGCGGATATCTGTCCCTTCCGGGTAAACAATTGATAAGTTCTTCCCCCGAATGCGATCCGTTAGCTGCTGCATAATGTCCATGTGTAGGTCACTCCTTATATTTTCTAGGTATTCATCACGTCCTTTAGTATTATACCCCAATTGTCAACTGATATCCACATGCAGATCATGTGGAATCAGTTTCTCTTCTTGAGAAAATAAAATAAAATAAATATTTAAAAGCAAGCAGATCTGTTAAGGGTCTGTTTTTAATATAAGTGATAATGGTGTACTATAAATATGATTACTGCTCTATAGTCTTAATTTGCCTATAGATGCAAGTTATAGAACATAATAATTTAATAGATTTCAAAATTGATACATGAGAGGGTTAAAATGAAGAGTGTTTTGATTATAGAGGATAACAAAGAAATTGCTTTGCAAATGGAAAAGTACTTGGTTAATAATGGTTATGAAGTAGAGCTTGCATCATCTTTTTACGAAGCAAGCTATAAGATGAATGTAGACATGGATGTGGCACTATTAGACATAAATCTACCAGATAAAGATGGTCAACATTTGATAGAAAGATTGAAAGATAAGGACATAAGAGTGATTGTAACAACAGTTAAAAATGACGAAGATTTTATAATTGCTGCCCTAGATCAAGGAGCAGATGATTACTTAACAAAGCCTTTTTCTCTTGCAATATTAAGGGCAAGAATTGATGCAGTTTTAAGGACAATACCTTTAAGTCAAGACAAAATAATTACTTACAAGGATATCAAAATAGATTTAAATGATTCAGAAGTTTATTTTAAAAATAATCAAATAGAGCTAACTCCACTCGAATATGAAATCCTAGTTTTATTTATTAAAAATCCCCACCGAGTTTATACCAGAAGTCAGCTGTTAGAAATGTTTTGGGAAGACAGGGATAAGTTTGTAAATGACAATACTCTTACATCAACTATTAAGAGAATCAGAGAAAAGCTTGATAGGGAAGTTATCACTACTGTCAGAGGAATTGGTTATAGGATGGATTGAGATGGTATATGTATTTTGGATAATAAGTTTGGGACTTCTTTATTATTTTTTAGAATCAAGAAAGAAAAACAGGATAAATGACCTTATAAATCTGATAGAAAATATGAAAAATCAGGACTACAAAATCCCAATGAAACAAGATGATTTTTCAATTTTAGAGGATAAAATTTATAAGCTTTTTTTAGAAATAGTAGAAGCCAAGGAAACCACCAGCAAAAATAGCGAAAAGCAAATAGAATACCTAGAAGACATCGCTCATCAAATCAAAACTCCTATCACATCTATGCTTTTTTCCATAGAGAGTTTGGAGATGGACTTTCCGGATATTGATGATATAGAGATTTTAAAAAGACAACTCTTAAGATTAAACTCTTTATCAGATATTTTACTCAAACTATCAAGCCTGGATGCAAACAAAGATTTAATGAAAGAAGAAGAAATTTGTTTAGATGAATTAGTGGCTTATGCTTTAGATAGTTTAGACTTTAAGAGATCCACTAATGTAGAAGTAGCAGAAAGTTTAAAGGAAAATTGTATTTGTGGAGATTTTTATTGGCTGGCAGAAGCTATAATTAATATTCTTAAAAATGCTGATAATAGACCGACTTGTGATAAAATCGTGGTTTCATCAAACAAAAATCCCCTATATACAAACTTAACCATTGAAGACAATGGCGGAGGAATAGAAAAAGAGAATATGAAAAAAATTTTTAAACGCTTTTATAAAACGCCCGACTCAAATGGTTTTGGAATTGGCCTTGCTATGGCGAAGACAATTGTGGAAAAAAACAACGGAGAAATTTCTGTTTCAAATATTGATGCTGGAGCAAGATTTGAAATAAAATTTTACAATGTCACCTAGAAATCACTTTACTTTTATATGCTTACCTTGACATAAGAAAAAGGAGGCAGTTATGGAAATATTAAAAGTAGAAAACCTAAGAAAAGAATATGGAGAGGGAAACTCCAAGGTAGTGGCCCTAGATGGAGTTGACCTTACAATAGAAAGAGGAGAATTTGTTGCCATTGTCGGACCAAGTGGATCTGGTAAATCAACCCTTCTACATATCATAGGAGGAGTAGATAGTCCGGATGATGGTAAGGTTTATATAGATGGTAACGACATCTCAAAGTATTCTTCAAAAGAATTAGCCTACTTCAGGAGAAGGAAAGTCGGACTAATTTATCAATTTTATAATTTGATACCAAATTTAACAGTTCGTCACAATATAGAACTTCCATTAAAACTTGATAAAAGAAAAATAAATCAAGATGAATTTTCAAATATAGTAAAAAAACTTGGTATAGAAAGTAAACTTGACTCTTTTCCAAGTGAGTTATCAGGAGGCCAGCAGCAAAGAGTTGCCATAGCTAGAAGTCTTATCTATAATCCATCTATAATATTAGCGGATGAACCAACAGGTAATTTGGACAGGAAAAATTCTAAGGAAATTATAGAAATTTTTAAATACTTCAATAGAACCTTAAAACAAACAATTATATTAATCACCCATGACGAAGAAATAGCCCTACAAACAAATCGCATTGTTACAATAGTCGATGGAAAAATTGGGGGAGATAAAAGAAATGAATAAGAAGAATTTTCCTATTTTTATTTCCTTATTTATTGTAAGTCTGTTTTTCACCGTAATTTTTTACTACGGATACACAAATATGACGGCTGACTATGGTTATTACATGGCTTCAAGTTTTTATCATGGGGAGATTAAAGAAGAACTCTCAAATGAAGATGTTGAAAAACTAAAGTCCATTGAAGATATAGATTTGGTCGGAAAAATGTCTCTTAATCCTGACAATGGAAAATTAAATGATGATTTAATAGTCATTAACTATCAAGACAGAAATGTCAATGAAATGCGAGAATTTTCAAGACTTCAAGAAGGGCGATTTGCTGAAAAGGAAAATGAGATAGTTTTATCGGAAAGCCTTGTAAATAAACACAAACTTAAATTAGGCGATAAAGTAACCCTTGATATAGGCAAAAGAAAACTAGATGGAAAAGAGATCGAACCAACAAGTCCAAATACAGACAGAGAAAAATTTGAAAAAGGACGTTCTAACTATTTTACTTTAGTTGGAGTTTATGGAGATGTTTATAACAAATATAGCAGACTAAACTTTGCCTTAGGTCTGCAGGATAAAATGACTTCTTTTAAAACATTTGTAAAGTTTAATTCTTTTGAAGAAGCTTACAAACATAGAGATAAGATTAAAAGTGAAATTAATAATGCACTGGGAAAAGACGTTCACCTAGAATTTTCTGAAAGCCTTATGCGCTATTATGGAGTGGAAAACAATCCGTTACAAAATATAATGAGCCAAGCCGTTAATGTTTTATCGGTACTTGGGTGCATTGCAATCTTTGTGTTTTTTATAAAAAACATCTTTTGGGTTTGGGGCCTTAGGAAGATTAGAGAGCTTTCCATTTACAAGTCTATAGGATCTACCAATGGACAAATTTATCTCTTACTTCTAAAGGAAGGACTTATTACAACTGCAATTCCAATAATTTTAGGACATATTGCAGGATTTTTCTTTATGTATTGTTTGTATAAAAACATAACAAAAGGTGAAGGAGTAAGTGCCTTTGAAGTTATGAAATTTAATCCCTTATTAAGTTTGGCGATACTTTTCGTTTCTTTTACAATTGTGGCACTAGCTATTAAATCCCCTGCGAAAAAGATTTCTAAAATAAATATCATAGACGGCATAAGAGGGAATATAGATTTTTCAAAATCAAAGAAGAAGAGAGCCAAAGATTTTTGGAAGGAATTAAAACTCAACAACTTAGCTTCAATAAAATCACAGAGATATATTTCCGCCATAGGAATAATCATCATTTCGGTGTTTATAATCACTATTGGTATCTCAACATACAACAGAAATTTTTCTCATTACGATGATGGCTATAATTTTTCCGTGGATTATTTTAGTGAAAAGAATCAAGTCCCAAAAATATTAAAAGAAATTGTAGATAAAATTCCTAACGAGAAGTCGTATATTTCAAAAGATAAATATGTTCAAGTGGAAAACACTAACGAATTCTCAAAGGAAGCAAAGGCGGCTGGATTAGACGAGGAAGCTAGAAAGAATAAAAAATATAAGGCAGAGGGTATGGATGGATTTATCATCGCCTTGGAAGAAAAAGACTTAAAAGAACTTGGAGGAAAGAAGGGTGAATTTGTCCTATACAATACAATTCAAGAAGATTCTTCTATTCCAATAGCTAAGGCAAAGAGAATTCCATATTTTGAAAATCCACAGAGTTTTGATATTGTCTTTGAAAATGATTATAAGAAGATGATTAAAATTTCAAAGACAATAACAGATTTGGGAAAATATAAGTCGAGAACAATGCCTTTTGATGTAAAAGTTTATACAGATTTTGACACTTATTTTAAACTTATGGAAGAAGCAGGTGATGAGAAATATACAGAATATGCCTATACTTTAAACATGAAGGTAAAAGATTCGGATACTAAAGATGTAAAAGAATATGTAGAGGCCATGATCAGAGAACAAATTTCACCTGAAGATAGATTTAATATCACAACAGGTGAGGAAATCGCAAAAAATCAATATAAGGACGTAAAAAGTTTCATAAAACTTGTAATAGGAATAGCATCGATCATCTTTGTACTAAATATTACCAATGGTTACTCATCCATTAATTTAAGTCTCATAAACAGAAAAAAAGAAATCGGAAGCCTCTACTCTTGTGGGATGGATGTAGATGAGTTAAAGAGTATTTATCAAAAGGAGTTTATTGGAGAGCAGGTAAAGTCCTTTACAATTTCTATTATGGTGAGCTTAGGTGTTATGTTGGTAATATCATTAGTAGTCCCTGATTTAAGAATGAGTACTTTAATAAAATATTATGACTACAAAAGTTTCCTAGGATTTTCATTAGTCGTCTATGGTATTAACCTAATCATCTATCACTTCTCATTAAAGAGAATTTTAGACAGACCGACTATAGATTTAATTCGAACAATATAATTTCAAAGAAAGAGAAGCATATGAAGAAAAAAATCAGTAAAAATTATTTTTACTTGGACTTGTGGTACTTGTGATTTCCTACCAACTACCAATAGACATCTTTGATAGTTATACAAAGTTAAGACCAACTGGACTCACATCAATGTTTGTCTGCCCAATTATTGGACTGATAGGATTAATATTTGGGGTAAAGGAAAAGGATAAGTTGTTTATAGTATTGAATATACTTTTAATCTTATTACTTCCTATGGCAATGTTTGCTGGTCATCTAATATAAGTAATGTAACTAGAACAAGAAAATAGTAATCTAAACAGCTCTTTTACGGGCTGTTTTTTCTTTGCTCCAGAATGATATAATAAATTATAAGATGAATACTAATTGGACATATTCCCACATACGAGGCTTTTGAAAAATATTAGATTTTATCCATACTGACAACTCAAGCCATGCCGATTTTTAATCCAAAAGATGTTAGAATAAGTTTAGCAAAAAGAAAAGGTGGCGATACCCATGGAGTTGGTTCCGGCTCAGCTTGAAGACCTAGACCCCTTGTTGACAATATATGACAAGGCCCGCCAGCGGATGCATGCCCAGGGCAATTTTCAATGGGCGGATGATTACCCCGGCGCCCAACGGCTGAGGGCAGATCTTGCCCGACAGACCCTGTACCTTTTAAAAATTGCCGGTAAGATCATCGGCGCCTGTGCGCTGATTCCGGGCCCGGATGAAACTTATCAGGTCATCCGTGACGGGCAGTGGCTCAACCCGGCCCCCTATTGGGCCATCCACCGGCTGGTGGTGGACCCCCTGGAGCAAGGCCAGGGCTACGCAAGAGCCTTACTCCAAGCTGCTGAACAAAGGGCCCTGGCCCAAGGCATTTACAATTGCCGCATCGATACCCACGCCGCCAATACCGGGATGCGGCATTTACTTGCCAAAAGCGGCTACACCTATTGTGGCATCATCGTGGCACTGGACGGCATAGACCGCTTAGCCTACCAAAAAATTTTACCCGGCTGAAACACCCACCCTTAACCGCTTTCTACCGGGATTGGCCCGTCTTCTTTTATAAAAAAATAGTTCTCAACAAATCCTTTTGCCCTAAAGATCTTTAACCACAAAAAAGAGCTGTTTTCCTTTGCAGGAAACAGCTCTTTTGCTCTTATTCACTTGATTTACGAAAGACCCAATGCAGGAATACCGCCGTGTTCAAGGCCCATAGGGGAAGCAAGCCGCCGTCGTGCAGCATGTAGCGCAAAACGGTTGCCGGCAGGCCGAATTCCACAAAAATAGCACTGAGTAAGATGAAAACATCCACAGCCAGAGTTATAGCGGACGCCATACACCAGCCACTTCGTGAAAAGTGCACCGAAAAGCCGGCAAAGCCGATGGTCAAGGCAACCAGTGCCAGTACATAAACAACGCGTTGTCGAATAAAGAAAGCGTGGTCAAAGCCCAGGCCGAAATGGCGCTCCACCAGGCAGTAGTCAGCAATCAGGGCCAAAATACCAATGAGGAAAGCAAGGTGACTTAATTTAAATTTGATTTGTCCCATCATAATAGGCCTCCTCCAGTGCTGTCGCACTAAGAAATATATCAAATCATGCCACGCCGGCCAGCCCTTGTCAATACAGAAAATAGTTACAAAAACAAGAGACCCAAAGTATTGTTGAGCAAGAGCCCTTCCGGCGTCGCTTTGAAGTAATCGCCGTCCCATACCGCCAGATTTTGCTGGAGGGCCGTATCAATGGCAGCGGCAAACCGATGTTCAAAACGTTCGCCATAGCGCGCTGCAAAAGCTCTTGCCGACAGACCTTCTGTCGTACGCAAAGCCAAAATAACTGTTTCGCTCATCAGGGTTGGGCGGTCCCAGCTTTCCCGGTCATCAATCGGTAGCTGGCCGGCTTCAAGCCGGGCCAGGTAGGCGTCCATATCCGCGCTCATCCGGGTAAAGGTGCCCTTCAAATGGCCTGAGGCGCCGAGGCCACAGCCCAGCCAGTTGCCCAGTGCCCAGTAATTTTGATTATGCCGGCAGGCATAGCCCGGTTGGGCAAAGTTTGAAATTTCATAGGCAGCATATCCGACGCGGGCCAAGGCCTCCCGTTGCCATAAAAAGGCCTGCCGGGCCGTTTCTTCAGAAGGTTCCGGCAGGATGCCCGAGCTTATGTCGGAGGCCATGGGGGTCCCTTCTTCAACAATCAAGCCGTATAAAGAAAGGTGGTCCGGTGCCAAGGCCAGGGCCTCTTGCACCGTTTTTTGCCAGTCGGTCAGCTGCATACCCGGAAGCCCATACATAAGGTCTAGGTTAATGTTCTCAAAACCGGCCTTGCGCGCCATGGCATAGGCCGCTGCTGCCTGCCCCGCCGTATGCCGTCGCCCTAAAAGGCGCAGGGTCTCATCGTCAAAACTTTGTACCCCCAGGGAAAGACGGTTAACCCCGGCGGCTCGCCAATCCTGCAAGAGTCCCTCAGACAGGTCCCCCGGATTGGCTTCCACCGTCCATTCCTTGACGGAACCGCCAGACAAATCAAGGATCCCTTGCAACAAACCTTGCCAAATGTCGCGTGCAAGCAGGCTCGGCGTCCCCCCACCGATAAAAATGGCCTCAATCCTTTCCGGGAAAGCTGACCATTGCCACTGAATATCCTTGAGCAAGGCCTGGGCATACCGCCGCTGCAAATTTTCCGGGGCCGGCGCACTTAAAAAATCACAGTAGCGACACTTGCTGAGGCAGAAGGGTATGTGAATGTAAAGCGTGCCCATCCCGTTTCCTCCTTAATTAAAAAGTTCTCTCACCCTTTTTCTTAACCACTTTCTTGCTTTTTAACGCTTCACTAAGACCAGCAAATCCCCGGCTCAAAAAATGAGCTGGGGATTTGCTCTTCTTGGAAGCTCTTTTGTAACAAGCTAAATCCAACTTTTTAGGGCCACTCGCTCCCAATTAAATGACGGAGAATAGGTCTTTGTCTAATAGCTCAGGGCTTATCGCCGGTGTTCACCTTGTTGTCCGGATTTTTAATCCAATCGCTGTAGCTGCCGTTGTAGATCCGGTGCGGAATGCCGACCATGTCCAATCCCAGGCTGTTAACACAGGCCGTACCGCCGCTACCACAGGACAAAATGATATCGTCGTAGTTTTTTAAATCCGCAAAATGGGCCTCTAAAAAGGCCGTATCTTTTAAAGCCCCATCGGTCAAAATATCTTCATAGTAATAATTGACCGCACCGGGAATATGTCCGGCTACAGGATAGCGGGGCTCAGTCTCGCCACGGTAGCGCCCCGGTGACCGGCTGTCGATCAAAAGACTGGTCGGATCAGCCTGTTGTGCCTTCACCGTGTCCTGGCGGCAGATGAGTTCCGGCGCCGGGGCTATGGTCAAATTCCCACCGCCGGGCGCTTTCGGAAGGTCCTTTTCAGTCCCGCCACCGGCTTGCAACCAGGCCTCATAGCCGCCCTTCAAAATCCGGATGGGACAAGCCAGGCCGCTGAATTTGGCCTGGTAAATAAACCGGGCAGCACTCATCAGCGAAGGTTCATCGTAAAGCACCAGCAAGCTGTCATCCCGGGCGCCGTACTTTTCCAGAA
The DNA here is from genome assembly GCF_900101835.1 of Peptococcus niger. NCBI lineage: Bacteria > Bacillati > Bacillota > Clostridia > Eubacteriales > Peptococcaceae > Peptococcus > Peptococcus niger. The sequence goes on along the minus strand of NZ_FNAF01000005.1, from coordinate 61,446 downwards.
GATTGGCAAAGGCTTCCGGCTGTAAAAAGGGATGGTCCCCGCCGAAATCCCCTTCCGGGTCGGACAGGTCCCGTTCAAAATCGACCAGAAAGGCCCCGGGGATATGTCCCTCGGCATAGACTTGGTCGTGGTAGGCCAGGTCTGCCAGGCGGAAACGCAAATCAAAGATGAGTGGTGCAGGCTCCAGCTTGCGCAAGTCTTCTGCGGTAATAAACCAGTTCATATCCATACCTCCTCATAAAAAAAGCGACAAGAAACCCTACAAGGCATAGCGCATTGGCCGGCCTTGCTGAAAATAATAACCGTATTGAAAGCCCAGGGTTTTTAATTCCGCCCGCGCTTCCGGGAAAAAGCGACCGAAGTCCTCCGGGCTGTGGGCATCCCCGGCCAGGGTAATCAATTCACCGCCCAAATCCCGATAGCGGCGCAAAATGGTCGGATCCATCAGCCCCGGATCATGGCCTGTCCGGTCGAATTGCTTATACCGGGTACGCAAATTAATCTCCAGCGCCACTTCCCGCTCGATGAGGGCCTTAAACAAGGCATCAAAATGATCTGCATAAGGGGCATAGGTCAAGGCTGTATCTTCGTATGGGGCATAGCGGGTCAGGTAGTCCACGTGGCCCATCACTTGAAAGCGAAATGGCGAGCTGACCATTTCCAGGTGGGCTTCAAGGACTTTTTCATAAGCCTCCTGTTTGGGCAAATCATACAAGGGGTGCCCCTTGGCCATGCCCAAGTCCTTGCCCATCATCGCGTGAACAGACCCGATAATCTGGTCAAAGGCAAAGGGTTGGAGAAAGTCTGTCAAATCAGCAGCCAGGGCCGGCCGGTAGCCGATTTCAATCCCCTGTAAAAGTTCCGGGAAAGAGGCCTGGGCCGCTTGCACCCTTGCCCGGTACTGGGCCAAATCAAAAATCCATTCGCCCGGCTCCGGCGGACTGCCCAAGGGGGTCAACTGACCAGCAGACCCGTCTGAGAAATAATTTTTATCGTAATGTTCCGTCAATACCACCGCGTTGAACCCGCGTGCCCGTGTGGCTGCCAATAAGTCTGCCAAGGATTGCCGCGCATCCGGTGAAAAGTTTGACGAATGGCAGTGGGTTTCTACCAGCATTGCATCACGCCCTTTCACTGTAATCATACTGAATACGCCGACCCTTGGCAAATATTTTTAACGCCAAACGGGTATAAGGATACCGATAACGAGATTGGAGGCAATAGTATGGAACACGAATACGAAATTCGCTCGGTCTGGGCCCACATCGATGCCGATGAAAAATCGGAGATGGAGGCCTACGCCAAGCGTTACATGCACTTTTTAGACCAGGCCAAAACCGAGCGGGAAGCGGCAAAGACCATCGTCGACTTGGCCAAAGAGGCCGGTTACCGGTCTTTTGAGGATATTTTGGCCGACGGCAAGACCCCGCAAGCGGGACAAGGCTTTTACTTGAACCACAAAAATAAAGCGGTAATTCTTTTTCTCCCAGGCACCGCCCCACTGACAGAGGGGCTGGATATTGTGGGCAGCCACATTGACGCCCCTCGCCTGGACTTAAAAAGCCACCCCCTCTATGAAGACGGCGGCCTGGGCTTGCTGAAAACCCATTATTACGGCGGCATCAAAAAATACCAGTGGACCTGCCTGCCACTGGCCCTCCACGGCATCGCCTACCGGGAGGACGGTAGCGAAGTACAGATCAACATCGGCGATGCCGCCGATGATCCGGTCTTTTACATCACCGACCTCCTGCCCCATTTGGGCAAGGACCAAAACGCCAAAACCCTGGCCGAAGGCGTCAACGGCGAACAATTGAACGCCGTCTGCGGCCTGGAACCACAGCTGACGGCGGATGACGTCGAGCTGAAAGAGCCGGTCAAAGCCAAGCTCCTCTCCCTCCTCCACGACCGCTACGGCTTGGTTGAAAAAGACCTCTTACTGGCCGAATTGGAACTGGTCCCGGCCGGTCAGGCCCGGGAAGTCGGTTTGGATCGCGCACTGATTGCGGCCCACGGCCACGATGACCGGTCTTGCGCCTTTGCAGCTGTAGACGGTCTATTAAACTTGCCAAAACCGCCAACCAGGTGGGCAGCGGCCTTATTGGTGGATAAGGAAGAAATCGGTTCTGTGGGCAATACCAGCATGGGCGCCATCTTTTTTGAAAATGCCCTGGCAGAGCTCTTACACCTGAATGGCGAAGGCGAACTGGCCCTGCGCCGCACCTTAAGCGGCAGCCGGGTGCTCTCCGGTGATGTGACCGCCGCCTTGGACCCGAGCTTCCCGGACGTCATGGACAAGCGCAATACGGCCTTCATCGGCAAGGGCGTTTCCATCAACAAATACACCGGCGCCCGCGGGAAAAGCGGCTCCAACGATGCCAATGCTGAATTTCTACAAGAAATTCGCCGTATTTTTGATGACAACCATGTGCTTTGGCAAATGGGCGAACTGGGCAAGGTGGACCAGGGGGGTGGCGGAACCATCGCCTACATTCTTGCCAACCGGGGAGCTGAAGTGGTGGATTGCGGCGTCCCCATGCTCTCCATGCACGCCCCCATTGAACTGGCCGCCAAAGCCGACTGCTACATGACCATGCGAGCTTATCGCGCTTTTTTGGCCCAATAACCGGAAAGGAGTGCCTTATGCCCAAACCACAGGAAACCATTTATCTGGCCGGCGGTTGCTTCTGGGGCACCGAGCATTACTTTCAATTGATGCCCGGAGTCAGCGCAACGGAAGTCGGCTATGCGCAAAGTCAGGTTGACCAGCCGACTTATGAAGCGGTCTGCAGTGGACGAACCGGCGCCGTTGAAACGGTAAAGGTCAGTTATGACCCGGCAGACCTGTCCCTGGAACAAGTTCTAACTGGTTTTTTCCGCATCATTGACCCCACCACCGAAAATCGCCAGGGGGCCGACATTGGCAGCCAGTACCGCAGCGGGATTTACAGCAGGGACCAAGGCCTGCTGGACCGCGCCAAGGCCTTTGTCAAGGCCCAGCAAATCCGCTACGAGCGGCCACTGGTGGTGGAAGTTGATCCTTTGAAAAATTTTTACCCGGCGGAAGCCTATCACCAGGATTATTTGACCAAAAATCCTCATGGCTATTGCCATATTCCGCTTGAACGCTACCGGGAGTTGGAAAATGGCGCTCCGGAGGTCATCGACCGCGCCTTGGACCCGCGCCGCTATCGCAAGCCGAGCGGCACTTATTTGCGCAACCACCTTTCCCCGCTGGCCTACCGCATCACGCAGGATAATGCCACTGAAGGCCCCTTCAGCCATCCGCTCTACCAGGGGGCAGAAGAACCGGGGATTTACGTAGACGTCACCACCGGCGAGCCCTTGTTCAGCAGCCTGGACCAGTACGATGCCGGCTGTGGCTGGCCCAGCTTCACCAAACCGATTGACCCGGAAGTCCTGACCACCCATGAAGATGTTTCCTTGGGCATGGTCCGGACTGAAGTGCGCAGCCGCGTCGGCGATGCCCACTTGGGCCATGTATTCCCTGACGGTCCACGTGAGGCCGGCGGCCTGCGTTACTGCATCAACGGCTACGCCACCCGCTTTATTCCGGCCACTGACCTGGAAAAAGAAGGCTACGGCGATTTAGCCGCCTTATTTCCCAGCACCGATTCGACCTTAAATTAAAGAGGTGATCCCCATGGCAACCCTTAGCCTGACCATGCAGGCGGCCATCTTCCATTTAAGCCAGCTTAAGACAGAACTGGAACGCGCCAAAAATACCATTGAACAATTCACAAACTTTCCCCTGTCGGTGAACAACGGCCCCCCGGCTGATATTCGCCAACAGGTTGAAGCCGTCAATGCCGCCTTGGATCGGATGGCCGACATTGAAAGCGATTACCTAACCCTGCAAAACGCCATTGACGCCAAAAATCGCGAGACCGGCACCGGTCACTTGCTCAATGAAGTCAGTGCCAAACGCCGTCGCTTGAAATTGCTGGAGCCCCTGGCCGCCGTCTTTAATGCGCCAAAGGCCAATTTTCAGGCAGAAAGCGGCGTCGGCCTGGTCGAATATGGCCTGCCCGGCTATGATGATGTGCTTAAAACCGTCACCGCCTTGCGGGCAGAGGTCAACCGCCTGTCCTTGGCCATTGACAAGTCCAATGCCACGACAGAAGTGACCGTCGATTTAAAGACCGTCACCCCCTTATCCTAAAACTTTGGCAGACGGGATCCAGGATAAAAAAAGAACGAAACCGGCAAAGCCACAGGCTGATACGAACGAAGACCCCGGTGACTGACGATTGTTGATCAGATGACGGATGACGATTGACGACCAACCTTTCATAATGCGCTTCCCGTCGGGCTGCTGCCAGGGGCAGGAGCAAAAACTGAAGCACTGCAAGTTCCCTTTTGCGCAGTGCACACCAGGCCGGAGATTGGTTACCGATCTCCGGCCATTTATTATTCAAAGGAGGATTTTCATGCGATATTACCAAGAAGCCTTGTCCCTAAAAGAAGATCTCATCCACTGGCGCCGCCACATTCACAAAAATCCTGAAGTCGGCCTGGCCACTGAAGAAACAGCCCGCTATATTAAGGGTGAACTGGAAAAAATGGGCTATTCGCCTGAACCCTGCGGCTGCAACGGCATCATCGCCAGCCTTGGCCAGGGACCAAAGACCCTCCTCCTGCGGGCCGATATGGACGCCCTAGAGCAAACGGAGGAAAGCGGCCTGCCCTTTGCCTCACAAAACCTGGGCAAAAGCCACGGCTGCGGCCATGACCTTCACAGCGCCATGCTTTTAGGCGCCGCTAAAATTTTAAAAGATCACGAAGAGGACCTGACCCAGCGCGTCCTTCTCATGTTTCAACCTGCAGAGGAAATTTTTGCCGGCGCCCAATCTATGATTGACGATGGGCTCCTGGACAGGTATCCGGTCGATTACGCCTTTGCCGTCCACAATATGCCCACCTTGCCGGTCGGCACCGTGGCCCTAACAGAGGGCCCCTTTATGCCTTCTGTTGACGGCTTTACCATTACCATCCACGGTCAAGGCTGTCACGGCGCCTCTGCCCAGGAAGGCGTTGACCCGATTAACATCGGCGTCCACTTACACCTGGCTTTACAAGCCCTCCTTGCCCGCGAAATTGATTACCAAGCTGCGGCCCTCTTGACCATCGGCAGCTTCCAAGCCGGCACCATCGGCAACATCATTCCCGACCAAGCCCTGCTGAGCGGCACCCTCCGCGCCATGGACTCGACGGTCCGCCGGTTCTTAAAAGAACGGTTGGAGACACTCAGCCGGACGACTGCAGAAGGCTTCCGCGGGACTGCAGAGGTGCACTGGGATTATGCCATCCCCGCCAACGTTACCGACAGCGCCCGCATTGGTCAACTCAAAGAGGCCTTAACAGCCATTAACCGAGCCGAAGAAGCGGCCGGTGAAAAGGCTGTATTAACCCTTGAAGAGGGTGGCCTCTTAAACGCCTCTGAAGACTTTGCCTTAGTGGCCGACCGGGTCCCTTCTGCCTTCCTGAGGATCGGCTCCCGCTCGGAAAATGAGGAGGACTGCAATATCCTGCACAACCCTAGGGTGATCTTAAACGAAGAGGCCCTTATCGTCGGCGCCGCCGTGTACAGTGCTGTCGCTTTAAATTAGGCCCGGCCCAAGCTGTTTTTTGACAAAAGCGATTTTTACACGGTTTTTAACAAGACAAAACCTCCACGGTTCTGTATAATAAATAGGAAAATAATACACGGGTTAACCGTTACAGGAGGTAAAGAAATGTCACAACCACATCCCGGCGAAAAGGGCTCCGTTCATACGCAAGTCAAGCGCCGGCTGAAAACGCGCCATTTATCCATGATCGCCATCGGCGGCTGTATCGGCAGCGGGCTTTTTATGACCAGCGGTCAGGCTGTCCATGCCGCCGGGCCGGGCGGTGCCCTCTTGGCCTATGCCTGCATCGGCATCATGGTTTATTTTTTGATGACCTCTTTAGGGGAAATGGCCACTTATTTACCCATTAGCGGCTCTTTCAGCGCCTATGCCAGCCGCTTCGTCCACCCGTCAATCGGTTTTGCCCTGGGCTGGAACTACTGGCTGAACTGGGTCATTACCGTGGCGGCGGACGTGAGCTTATCGGCCTTGATTTTCAGTTATTGGGAGCCCTTACGGGTCTTGCCGCCGATGGCCTGGAGCGCGATTTTCTTAGCGATGATCGTTGGCCTGAACATGCTATCCGTCCGTGCCTACGGTGAATCTGAGTACTGGTTTTCTCTCATCAAGGTCATCACCGTCGTCCTCTTTATCATCGTCGGCCTATTGACCATTTTAGGGATCTTCGGCGGAGACTACATCGGCCTGCAAAATTGGCACGTCGGTGACGCCCCCTTTGTCGGCTCCACCACCCACTGGTCCAGCAAATTCCTGGCGGCTTTAGGGGTCTTCCTGATTGCCGGTTATTCTTTCCAGGGGACGGAGCTCATCGGGATTGCCGCCGGTGAGTCGGAAGATCCGGAAAAAAGCATTCCTCGTGCAGTCAACCAGGTCTTTTGGCGGATTTTAATTTTCTACATTTTCTCAATCGCCATCATCGGTTTGATTATTCCTTACACCAGCCCGGACCTGCTTGGTGCCCAGGAAGTGGCTGAAATTGCCAAATCACCCTTTACCATTGTCTTTGAAAAAGTCGGCCTGGCCATGGCCGCCAGCGTGATGAACGCGGTCATCCTCACTTCTATTTTATCCGCCGGCAACTCGGGCTTTTACGCATCAACGCGGATGCTGCACGCCATGGCTATAGACGGCATGGCCCCGAAGGCCTTTGCCAAAGTGAATAAGGCGGGCACCCCGCGCAATGCCTTGTATTTAACCCTGGTCATGGTGGTGGTGGTCTTTTTGATGCAGCTCGGCTCCCCCCATGCTTACGAATACATTATTGCCGCCAGCGGCTTGACCGGTTTCATTGCTTGGTTGGGCATCGCTTTAAGCCACTACCGTTTCCGCAAGGCCTATATCGCCCAAGGCAAAAATTTGGACGACTTGGTCTATCGCGCAAAGCTCTTCCCCTTTGGCCCCATCTTTGCCCTGGTGCTCTGCACCATCGTCATCATCGGTCAGGATACGGCCCTCCTTGAAGGGGAGATCAACTTACGCCAGTTGGCCACCACCTACCTGGGCATTCCGGTCTTTATCGCCGTTTTCCTCTACCATAAAATTAAGTACAATCCAAAGATGATCCCGCTTAAAGAAGTCGATTTAAACCAAGACCACAAAATGGAAGAAAAATAAGGCTTTACAAAGGCCAAGCCCTATGGTAAGCTATAGAAAATTTAACCCTATGCATTATGTCCTTTAAACAGGTGATTGATATGTTAAGCCATCAAGCTCAAGCCTATACCTTCTATTACAGCTTTGCCTACTTCTACGGCAAGGCTTATTTGGGTTCCTTCGGCGATGGGCTAATGGATGACTAACAGATACCATTCTGTATAAATCATGCCCCGCAGAGGTGTACCCTCTGTGGGGCATTTTTGTATGGTTAAATTTAACTTATTCCCGGGAAAAATTGCATCTGCTCACATACCAGTAAAGGAGACCGCCATGCTTATCCAATTAAAAGACCATGTAACCAAAGAACAGCAAGATCAGTTGTGCGACCAGTTAAAGGAAATGGGCGTCGCCCTCCACATCAGTCAAGGCAATGAACAAACCCTCATCGGCCTGGTCGGCGATACGTCCAATGTGGACATTGAGCGTTTACGGGCCAACCGATGGATCAAAAAGGTCACCCGCATTTCCGAACCCTACAAACGGGTCAACCGGCGGATGCACCCGCAAGATACGGTGATAAAAATTGGCGATGTGACCATTGGCGGCGGTCAATTAACCCTCATCGCCGGTCCCTGCTCAGTTGAAAGCGAGGACCAGATGCGCAGCTTGGCCAGCGAGGTGAAGGCAGCCGGCGCACAAATTTTGCGTGGTGGCGCTTTCAAACCGCGCACCTCACCCTACTCCTTCCAGGGACTTGGCGCCGACGGCATTGACCTTTTATTGGAAGCCAAGGCGGCCAGCGGTTTACCGATTATCTCTGAAATCATGGATCTCTCAGATTTACCCTACTTCAAAGACGTGGACATCCTACAGGTAGGGGCCCGAAATATGCAAAATTTCGCCTTGTTGAAGGAGCTCAGCAAGTTGGACAAACCCATCCTCCTAAAGCGTGGCTTGTCCGCCACCTATGAAGAGTGGCTGATGAGCGCCGAATACCTGATGAGCGACGGCAACGATAAAATCATCCTCTGCGAACGGGGCATCCGAACCTTTGAAACCGGCACCCGCAACACCCTGGATATTTCCGCCATCCCGATTTTACGGCAGAAAACCCACCTGCCCATCATCATCGATCCGAGCCACGCCGCCGGCATTCGTGAACTGGTCCGGCCTTTATCCCATGCGGCTGTAGCGGCCGGTGCAGATGGGGTTATGATTGAAGTGCACAACAATCCGGAAAAGGCCCTCTGCGACGGTCCCCAGTCCCTGCCCCCGGAAGACTATGAAAAACTGGCCGGTGAATTAAAGGCCCTCCATCGCTTTTGCCGGGAGAATTTAAGCGAATGAGCGCCCACAAAACGCCATACCGGCTGCACGTAGGGACTGAGCCCGCTTATGATGTCCAGATTGGCCTCTCGCTAAGGGAGGCGGCAATGGCAGCGGCTTCCTGCTTGACGGCAGCCGGACAGGTGCGCCTGGTCAGTGATGAACAAGTCTATGCCCTCTACGGAGAGCCGGTGAAAAATTGCTTGGAAACCTCTGGCCATACGGTGGCCCTTGACCTGGTCGCCCCCGGCGAAGGCAGCAAGTCCATCGCAACCTGGGAAAGCTTGATGAACCGGTGGGCGGCAGACCGGCTCCACCGCACCGACGGGGTTCTTGCCTTAGGCGGCGGGGTGACCGGTGACTTGGCAGGCTTTGCCGCAGCCTCTTATATGCGCGGCATTCCGCTGGTGCAAATGCCCACCACCCTCCTGGCGGCAGTTGATGCCTCTGTCGGCGGTAAAACGGCGCTGAACCTGCCCTTGGGTAAAAACTTGCTTGGGGCCTTTAAGCAACCGAGCGGTGTCTTTTGTGCGACGGACCTCTTTCAAAGCCTGGCCGATGTCGATTGGCAAAACGGGACTGCCGAATTGATAAAAATGGCAATTTTAACAGACTCGGACTTATTTGCCCGCCTGGAAAACAGGCCCTTTACCAGCCAAAGCGACGACCTGACCGGGGTCATCGCCACCGCCGTTGGACATAAGATTACCTACGTGGAAGCGGATGCCAGCGAAAAAGGCATTCGCGCCCATCTGAACTTGGGCCACACCCTGGGCCATGCCATTGAGCAGGTCAGCGGTCACACCGTGCCTCACGGTCACGCGGTGGCCATGGGCCTGGCCTTTATCAGCCGAGCTGCGGTGGCCCTGGGCCGGTTGACGCCGACTGACGGCCAGCGCATCCTAAGGCTGCTCCAAGCCCATCACTTGCCAATTTCCGTGCCCTTTGACAGAAACCAGCTGGCAAAGGCCCTCCTGAACGATAAAAAAGCCGATGGCGACGGCATCCGTTGGATCCTTCCCGTCGGCATCGGTCACTGCCTTATTCATTCGGTGGCCTATGCCGACCTGTCCGAATTCTTAACGAAAGGCGGTTTATAATGGACATATGCATAGAACCGGGCGCCTTAGGCGGCCATGTGGCGGCCATGCCCAGCAAGTCCATCTTGCACCGACAGCTTTTTTGCGCCGCTTTGGCAGACGGCCCGACCCGCTTCATCTGCCCGATTTTATCTGAGGATATGCACGCCAGCCTCTCTGTTTTAAGCGCTTTGGGGGCCGAGTGGAAGCGGACGGATACCGGCCTCAGCCTTGCTCCAATCAGCCACCCGCCAAAGGCCCTGCGTCTCAACGCCGGCGAGAGCGGGACGACCTTGCGCTTTTTATTGCCGCTGGTGGCCGCCTTGGGCCTTTCCGCAGAAATCGACGGGGAGGGCCGGTTGCCGGACCGGCCCTTAAAGGCCCTTACCGATGCCCTCCGTGCCGGTGGCGTAGCTGTTTCTGCCGATGCCCTGCCCCTGTCCATGTCGGGACGCTTTCAGGGCAGTCAGGTAACCCTGCCGGGCAATGTCAGCTCTCAGTACATCAGCGCTTTTCTGCTGGCGGCCCCCCTACTGCCGGCGGGGCTTTCCATCCAGGTTGACGGACCGCTTGAATCGGAAGCTTACGTCGCCATGACCATGGCGGTCATGGCCGAATACGGCGTCCATGTCCAAGAAAGCGGTGACAGCTATACCGTTGCGGCCGGCGCGCGCTACCGGGCCCCGCAAGAGCCGGTTCTTATCGAAGGGGACTGGTCCAATGCCGCCTTTTTCTTGGCCGCCGGCGCCGTGGGCAAGGCGGTCACCGTCACCGGGCTTAACCCGGACAGCTGTCAAGGCGACGCTGCCATCCTTCCGATTTTAACAGCCTTTGGCGCGCGCGTCAGCTCCACTGCCGATGCGGTTACCGTTGTCCCCGGACGCCTGGCCGGTATTTCCCTGGACGTCAGCCAAATTCCAGACTTATTGCCCATTCTTGCCATGGTCGGCGCCTGCGCCTCAGGTAGTACCACCTTTAAAAACGCCGGCCGCTTGCGCTTAAAAGAAAGCGACCGCTTGGCTGCCACTGCTGACCTCTTGCGGACCGTCGGCCTTGAAGTTGAGGAAGGGCCGGAGACCTTGACCGTCTTTGGCGGGCGGGTGGCTGGCGGTGCGGTAGACGGTTATGGCGACCACCGCATGGTCATGAGCGCCGCCATTTTAGCCGCTGTTGCCGGGCACGACCCCCTGTGCATTCATGGTGCTGAAGCGGTGCGCAAATCCTTTCCCCATTTTTTTGATGACTTTGCCCATATAGGAGGAAAATGCCATGTCGTCTCAGATCGGACGTAATATCCGCGTACAGGTTTTCGGCGAAAGCCACGGGCCCTCTATCGGCGTCGTCATCGACGGCCTGCCGGCCGGCCTGGCCATTGATGACAAGGCGATTGCCGACCAAATGGCCCGCCGGGCCCCCGGCCAATCAGCCCAGGTCACCCAGCGGCGCGAAGCGGATAGTCCACAATTTTTAAGCGGCCTTTATCGCGGCCACACCACCGGCAGTCCCCTCTGTGCGGTGATTGCCAATACGGATACCCGGTCCAAGGACTATGCCGCCTTGACAGACCTGCCCAGGCCTTCCCATGCCGACTACAACGCCGCCGTAAAATACGGTGGCTATGCGGACATGCGCGGGGGTGGGCATTTTTCCGGCCGGCTGACGGCGCCCTTGGTCTTGGCCGGGGCTATTTGTGCCGGCGCCTTACGGCAGCGGGGGATTGACGTCGGCGCCCATTTGATTCAGGTTGGCGAGGTCATGGCCCCGGCCCTTGATCCGGTAGCCGTGACCAGAGAAGACCTGGACCGCCTGCGGCAGGCCCCCCTGGGCATGGCCGATGAGGCGGCACGCCAGCGGGTGGAGGACTTGCTCGATGACCTGCGGCGTCAAGGCGATTCGGTCGGCGGTTTGGTGGAATGTGCCGCCATCGGCCTTCCCCAGGGCTTGGGAGAGCCCATGGCCGCCGGGGTAGAAAATCGCTTGAGCGCCGCCTTGTTCACCATCCCCGGCCTGCGCGGGCTGGCCTTCGGTGCCGGCTTCGCGGCCTGTGCCATGCGCGGCAGTGCCCACAACGACCCCTACACCCTTGTCGATGGCAGGGTGCAACCGGCAAGCAACCATGCCGGCGGTGTCCTGGGTGGCATCACCACCGGCCTGCCGCTCATAAGCCACACCGCCTTTAAGCCGACCCCGTCCATTGCCCGACCCCAAGCATCCGTCCGCCTGTCCAGCTTATCCCCTGAAAGCTTGACGATTAGCGGCCGCCACGACCCCTGTATCGCCATCCGGGCCGTACCGGTGGTGGAAGCGGTCACCGCCATCGTCTGCTTGGACCTGCTCTTCGATAAAGGAGGCACTTATGCAACTTGATGCGCTTCGCCGTGAAATTGATGAGATTGATGCGGCACTATTGCCGCTCCTACGTAAGCGGCTGGCCTGCGCCCGGGAAGTGGCCCGCTATAAAAAGGCAAAGGGCCTGCCGGTTTTGAACCGGGCCCGTGAAGAGGCCATCCTGGCCGACCTTGCGGCCCGGTCTGGCGCCGATGCCGATGCCATTTGTGCCTTATATGAGGCAATTTTCACCGTTTCCCGGGACCTTCAGGAAGCCTTGATGGCAGAGGAGGACCCATGCTGAGCGGGTTATTGGGGGAACGGCTCGGCCACAGCTATTCGCCGGCCATTCACGCCATGCTGGGCAATAGCCATTACCAACTGTTTGAAGTCCCGCCGGCCGATCTGGGCGCCTTTCTGGCCCGCCCGGACCTTGACGCCTTAAACGTCACCATTCCCTATAAAGAAGCGGTCCGTCCTTACCTTTACGCAGAAAGCGACGCCGCAAAGGCCATTGGCTGTGTCAACAGCCTGGTGCGCGACAAGCTGGGCCGTTGGATTGGCCACAACACCGACTTTGACGGTTTTGCCTACTTGTTGGACACTTTGTCCGGCGACGTGCGCGGCAAGAAATGCCTGATTTTAGGCGGTGGCGCTACCTCAAAAACCGTTCATGCGGTCTTGGCGGCCCGACAGGCCGGAGAAATTTTACATATTGTCCGCCACGATGGCATTTCATACGATGACCTGCCCCGGCATCAGGACGCCGAATGGATCATCAACACCACGCCGGTGGGCATGTACCCTAAGACCCCTGCTGCCCTCCTGCATCCGGCAGATTTTCCTGCCTTGGAAGGCCTTGTGGATGTTATTTACAACCCCCTCCGGTCGGCACTGGTTTTGGAGGCCCAGGCCGCGGGCATTCCGGCCTCCGGCGGCCTGCCCATGCTGGTGGCTCAAGCGGTTTACGCTCACGGCTATTTTACCGGTCAGCCGCCGGCCCTGGCCCGTATTGAGGAGATTTGCAACCGCCTGCGCAGCGCCCGGGAAAACATCGTTTTAATCGGCATGCCCGGCGTTGGCAAAAGCACCCTGGCCCAGCAGCTGGCAGACAGCTTAGACCGTCCCTGGGTCGACTTGGACGATGTCTTTGCCGCTGAATACGGACCCACCGGTGATTTTATCACCACCCAGGGCGAAGAGGCCTTTCGCCGCCTTGAAACGGCCCTGGCCGAGCGCTACGGCAAGGAAAGCGGCCTGATCATTGCCTGTGGTGGGGGCATTGTTACCCGCCCTGAAAACGAAGGGCTCTTGCGTCAGAACGGCCGAATCTATCACTTAACCCGGCCCTTGGAGGACCTGGCCTGGGCAGGCCGCCCCCTGTCAAAGGGCGGTGCCGCCCTGGCCGCCTTGTGGGCTGAACGCGCCCCCCTCTACCGGCAATTTGCCGACTGCACCCTCTCCTGCACTGACCTGCCTGCCGCCCTGACCGCCATCAAGGAGGATTATTTTGAAAATACTCGTCTTAAACGGCCCTAACCTCAACCTGCTTGGCTTACGCGAACCGGCCCTCTACGGCCACACCGACTACGCCAGCCTCTGCGCCCGACTCCAAGCGGCGGCGGAAGAGGCCGGAGTGTCGCTGACCATCCGCCAAAGCAACCACGAAGGCGAGCTGGTGGACCTCATCGGCGCCGCCTACGGCCAGGTTGACGGCATTATTTTTAATCCGGCCGCCTACACCCATACCAGCATCGCCTTGCTGGATGCCCTAAAGGCGGTGGCCATTCCAACGGTGGAAGTCCACCTGACCGATCCGGACCAACGGGAAGACTTCCGGCATACCAGCTACATTCGCAAGGCCTGCTGCAAAACCATCAAGGGACGCGGCGTCCAAGGCTACCTCGACGCCCTGGACTGGCTGATCCACTATTTACCCACAAGCTAAAAACTCCCCGAAGGGCGGTTGTCCTGACCGCCTTTCGGGGAGTTTCTTTATTGAAGCGTCGTCCATCTTATGACGCGCTGGGCTTAGTGCACCGGCGCAAAGGGGACGACATTTTCTTTTTTACCCTGTTTTTCCGGTTCACCGATGTAGATGCCGGAGAAGAAACCAATAAGGGCAACATAATTGCCGGCAGTGACGTCTTCTACTTGCACAAACCGTTCAGGCACCACTGCATAAAATACGCCTAAATCTGTCTTAATCCCAAGGATGTAATTGTAGACATTGTTCCCAAGGTGGATGTCCTCAACGCTTTCCACCACCCCATTGATGTTCATCAGGCCGAGGGGGTTAATGCGCAGGTCTTGAGCAGCATACCGCATCAGGCCGATCGCCTGTTCGTCAACTTCTTCAGCCTCGTCATCCTGCATCATCTGATTGATCACCATGCCCAGGGGAAAGACACCCGGTGTTTCATCGGCCTGGTCCGGGCTCAAGCCCTCTTTTTCAATCCAACCGGCACGGCTCTCAAAAAAGTCCATGTCCAAAACGCTGACGTTGAGGTTCATTTCAAATTCAGAGCTTTTCGCATCGGCAGGGAGCATGTTTTTATTGACGAAATCGACCAAAAGGGCTGTGCCTTCTTTTGCTCCTGATTCCTCGAACTTGGCCAAAATCGGGACCAGGTTATTAAACCGGTTGTCCACGCTGGTGAAAATATCCTCGACGACCTGCGGATCCAGGGTGGCACGAATGTTGCCCTTCTTGCCGGTATCGACGTGCAGGTCCAAACGCCAGGGCACATCTTTTTCTTCATTGCCTGCATCGTTTCCGTCATCTTCCAGGTAATGGAAGAAGTGCATATGACGGGCCGTGTTATGCAGGTGGGTATAGGTCCCGTAGGTTGTATCAATAAAGTTACCGTTTTGCAGGACATGCCATTGAAGCATATCTTCAATTTCGTCTTGGTTGAAGCAAGACAGGGATAGGGTTGCTACGTCTGTTAAAAGCGCCATTATCTTCTCCTTTTCGACTGTTGAGATGGTTGCATACCGACAGCTTCGTAGAGCTGTCGCACTTCCTGACGGGTTAAGGGCCGTACTTCCCCTTCGGAAACATGATTTAAGCCAAGCCCTGCCAGGTGGGTCCGCCGCAGGGCTATAACCGGAAAACCGACTGCCTTGCACATCCGCCGCACCTGACGTTTACGGCCTTCGTGAATGGTCAAGGCCAACTTGCTTTTATTTTTGCTGCGGTGCAAAAGCGTCACCTGAGCCGGAGCGGTTTTCCCGTCCTCCAGCAAAACACCCTGGGCCAAGGCACGCATGGCCTTATCAGTGATGGCACCTTGAACCGTTACTTCATACCGTTTGTCTACCAAATGAGACGGATGGGTCAGGCGATAGGTCAGCTCGCCATCATTGGTGAGAATCAGAAGGCCGGAGGTATCCCGGTCCAAGCGGCCAACAGGCACCACTTGCTGGCGCAGGTCTGCCAAGGCATCAAAAATTGTCGGGCGTCCCTGCGGATCGTGAACGGTGGTCAGCAAGCCCACCGGCTTATCGTATAAATAATATTTAAAGGCCGGCGGCCCTTGCAGGGCTTTACCGTCTACGGTCACCCGGTCTTTTTCGGGATCGATTTGCACACCCTGTTCGCTGACCGGTCGGCCGTTTACGCTGACGCGGCCTTCAGCAATCATGGCTTCCGACCGCCGACGAGAGGCCACGCCACAGTCGGCCATCCACTTGTGCAACCGTATTTTTCCCATGCTCTTCCTCCTGATTGTCAATAAACATTATTTTATCAGATGTCGCCCGCTTTGTGTACCGTAAAAGACCGTAAAAGGAAAATTATTAGATGGAATTTAAGGCGGTTAATAAATTTTCCCGGGTATTTTCCGCCGGGTCTGCCACCACCAGGTCCAACAAGGCCGCCAGGGTATCACCGATGGCCTTGCCACGATAGCCCAAGGCCAGCAAGTCCCGTCCATCAAGGGCCAGGTCACAAATCCGGTAAGGCTCGCCGGCGGCTAAAATATCGTCAACGATGGCCTCCATTTCAGCGAAAAGCAGGCTGACCTCAGCCCGCTCATTGTGAATGTTGTGGGCATTGATGTCTGCAACTTTTACAGCAATCAGGCGCTTGAGGGTGTCAGCCCCCAGCTCGCTCAACCGGCGGCGTAAGAGCTTCCGGTCAGGCAATAAAAAATCGTTGTGGTGGGCGACCAGCCGGACCACCTCCCGGCGGGTGGCATTGTCATATTTTAAGCGGCGCAGCATCCGGTCGGCCAGCTGGGCGCCGATGGTCTCATGGGCGGGAAAGGCATCTTCCCCATCGGCGCCTTCCTGCCAGGTGAAGGGCTTGCCGATGTCGTGCAGGAACATGGTCAGCCGCAAAATCAAATCTGCCTCGACCAAGCCGGTGGCCAGGGCGGTATGCTCGTAAACGTCCAAAAAATGGCGGTTGGTTTGCTGGTCAAAGTCCACTGACGGACAAAGCAGGGGCACCACTTCACTGAGCAGGCCAAATTCCCGCAGGTCAAAAAGCCCCTTTCCCACAAAGGGCGCCAAGAGCATCTTATTCAATTCCACCTGGATCCGCTCTTTTGAAATGTGCTTGAGCAAGTGGGCTGAGGCCTTGGCGGCAGCTGCCGTAGCCGGGTCATAGTCAAACACCAGGACTGTGGCGAAGCGCACCAGGCGCATCAAGCGCAAACCGTCTTCTTCAAACCGCAGCAAGGGATCGCCGACAGCGCGCATGATCCGCCGCTCCAGGTCTGCCTGACCGTCGTACAGGTCAATCAACCCTTCACCCGGGTGCCAGGCCATGGCATTGACGGTAAAATCCCGGCGCGCCAGGTCTTCCGCCAGGTCGCGGGTGTAGGCCACATTTTCCGGCCGTCTGTGGTCGGCATAGTCGCCGTCAATCCGATAAGTGGTAATTTCCAGGGGCATCCCCTTCATAAGCACCGTCAGCGTCCCATGCTGAATGCCGGTAGGAATGATTTTTTCGCCTTTAAAAACGCTGAGCATTTCATCCGGCCGGGCCGAGGTGCAAATGTCCCAGTCCAGGGGCTGTTTTCCCAGGAGGGCGTCGCGAACACAGCCCCCCACAACGTAGGCTTCATAGCCGGCGTCATTGAGCCGGTGAAGCGCATCGGCACAGGGCTTCGGTAAGGTAATCGACATAAGGCGCCTCCTTTCTGTAGGCAGGTGGCCAGGAAGATGACCAGGACGCAGGCAGGGGGTGAAAGAGGGACAGGGTCCGGCCATCATAGGGGTGGGCCACTTGCAGATAGGGCACGTGTAATGCCGGATGGGCGTGGTGTAAAAGGGGACCACCGTAGGCCCTATCGCCCAAAAGCGGGTGCCCGCTCTGGGCAAAGTGAGCCCGAATCTGGTGCCGTCGGCCGGTAGGCAAATAAATCAAGGCACCGCTAAAGAGCCGGTCATCAGTGTAAAAGGCCCGTTGAAAACAGGTTCGGGCGGGTTTTCCGGCATGATGGGCCCAAATGCGTCCCAATCCGCCGACATCTTTGGCCAGGGGAAGGGTCAGGCTACCGGCTGCCGGCACTTGTCCAAAGACTTCCGCGGCATAAACCTTCCGGGCCGGTTGCCCCGCCAACCGCGCGGCTGCCCAGGCCGACTTGGCAAAGACCGCCAGCCCGGTGGTATCTCGGTCCAACCGGTAGTGGGGAAAATAGCCAAGCGGCTCTCCATGGCGTGCCAAATGCCCCAAGACCGCGCCGGAAAGCGCGCCCGCCTCGCCACGATAACGCGGGTACATGGC
The DNA here is from genome assembly GCF_900101835.1 of Peptococcus niger. NCBI lineage: Bacteria > Bacillati > Bacillota > Clostridia > Eubacteriales > Peptococcaceae > Peptococcus > Peptococcus niger. The sequence goes on along the minus strand of NZ_FNAF01000005.1, from coordinate 43,729 downwards.
CGTCTGCGGCGGCTTATTGATGACCAGCAGGAAATCATCTTCATAAATAATTTCAAGGGGCCGCCTTTCAACCGGCATGGTCAAGGGCCGCACCGGACCTTGGGCGATGGACACCCGGTCACCGGCCGCTAAAACATAGCGGACTGTCACTTGTAGGCCGTTCACCATAATCCCCTGCGGCTCGTTTTTCAAGCGGCTAACCAAGCGTTTGGAACAGCCCATCGGGTTGCGCAGATAATCGCCCAGCCGGCGTCCTGCATCCTCTTGGCCGACGGAAACGGTCAGGCGCTTCACCGGGGCACCTCAAAATGGGCGCTGCTGCCGGCCTCACCGCCGCTAACGACCAGCTTGGCGGCAATGCGATCCCGCAATTCCGCCACATGGGAAATCACCCCGACCAAGCGGCCACCGCTTTGCAGTTCAAATAAGGCGTCAATGGTCTTGTCCAAGGCGTCTTCATCCAAGGTCCCGAACCCTTCATCAATGAAAATGGCTTCCATGGCATGCCCTCCGCTTTCTTCACCGACCACGTCTGCCAGGCCCAGGGCCAAGGCCAAGGAAGCCTTAAACCGTTCGCCGCCGGATAGGGTGGCCACCGCCCGAGCGCGACCGGTATAGGTATCTGAAATGTCCAGGTCGAGGCCGGAACTTTTCCGCTTGTCTGCCACCTGCCCATGCCGTTCAAAGGTATAGCGTCCATCGCTCATGGCGCTGAACCGCTCATTGGCACGGGCCAGGACCTTTTCAAAGTATTGTACCAGAACAAAAGTCTCCAAATCCATCCGGGCGTCATTATCCCCGGCCACCAACCGCTGTAAGCGATTGACCTCGCCATATTCGGCTAAGAGGGCGCCGCCGGCTTCGTCAAGGGCCTGGAGGTCTGAAGCCAGCTGCAGGGTGCCTTGCCGACGGGCCCGTAAGGTAGCCCGCAAGTCCACATAGGCCACCAGGGCCGCTTTTTGTGCCGTCTCCGCCTCTGCCAAGTCTGCACCGGCCCCTAGGCCCGGATGGGCTTTTAACTGGGCGCTTTTACGGGCAAGCTCATCTTGTAAGTAAGACAGGCGGGACTGCTCATCGTTTAACCGCTCCCGCAGCTGGTCCAGGGCCGGCAGGTCTGCCTGTGCCCTGCGATAAGCAGCGGCATCGGCAAAGTGGGCTGTTTGCGCCTGCTGCCAGTCCTCATGGGCTTGGAAATAGGCCTGCTGCCGGTCGGAGAGGGTCTGTAACCGTTCCTGGACGCTGGTGGTTGCGGTCAGGCACTGGTTTCTCAAGTCTGTCCGTTCTGCTTCCAACCGGTCATGCTGGTCATCATAGCGGGCCAGGGCGGCTTCATCTGCTTCCAGGCGGGCCTGTTGCCCGGCGCCATCTGCTGCTGCAAAGGGCAATTGGTCGGCCAATTGCTCCAGAGCCGCTTCCCTTTCCGCCAGGGTCACTTCTGCCGCATGATGCTTGTCTGAGGCCTCATCGAGAAGGCGGTGGGCCGCCGTGACCTGCTTTTCACAGGTGGTCAAGGCCTCCTTCACCAGGGTCAATTCTTCTACCTGGGCCTTGACCGTCGCCAAATCTGCCGCCACCCGGTCAGCCTCAGCCCGAATGGCTGTCCCCTGGGCGGCGACGTCATCTCGAAGGGCCTGCACCGCCGCCTTAGCCGGTGCAGCGCTTTGGGCAAAAAGCGGGGCGGCCGCATCGGCCTGCAGCTGTCGCGCCAAACTCGCCTGCTCTGACCGTTTGCCACCGGCTGTGGTCGCTGTTGTCCGCCCTCTTTCGGCGGCGTCTCGCCAGGCCGTTTCCAGCTGGTCCAGCTGGCCGTCATCGACAGCCTGGGCTTGAAAGACGGTTGGGCCCGGATGGTGCAAGGATCCGCAAACCGGGCAGGGCTGTCCGTCCTGAAGCTGGGCCGCCAAACGGGCGGCGCTTTCCGCTTGCCGGCTGGCCACTGCCGCCTGCCAGGCCTGCAGGGCCTCTTGTTCAGCTAGACCAGCCGCGGCCGCGGCCTGGTCGGCAGCTGCCAGCTCTTCCATCCCGGTCAAGTAAGCGGTCAGCCCTTGCCAGGTTTGCGCCAATTCACTGCGGCGGCGCTGCAACCGGTCCTGCTCAGCAGTCAAGGCCAGGTGACGTGTGGGGGCTTCGGTTAAAGCGGCCATTTTTTCCTGCAAAGCCTCCAGCTGGGCCGATAATTTTTCCTGTTTTTCCCGGGCAACAGCCAGCTCCTTGGCCGCCTCGGCCAAGCTGGCGCGGGCGGTTTTAACGGTAGCAGCGGTGCTCTGCCAACGGCTGTACAAGGCCAGACCCTGGCGCAAGATCGGCAGGGCCGCCCGTTTTTCTGCCATGGCCTCCTTTAGTTCTGCCAAGGCGGCCGCTTTTTGCTCAAGCGTCTGATAAGCCGCTTCTGCCGCCTGCAGCGTCTTGTTGGCCTCATCCGCGGCTTTTTGCGCCATTTCACAACCGGCCTTCAACTCAGCCACCCGCTTTTCCTGGTCGACCAGGGGGCGCGCCCGGTCAGCGGCGGCGATCCGGTCTGCCAACCGCTGTCGCTCTTCAGCCCCACGTTTCAGGGGTAAGAGGGCCGTCGCTGTCCGCCTGAGCTCCTCTTCCAAGGCCTGGGCCGCCTCAACCTGCCGCCGCCGCTCGGCCAAGGCATCGCCCTCCAGCTCTAAGGCCTCCAAGGCTTCATCCACAAGGGCCAGACGGCGGTCATCTTCCAGCACCAACCTGTCCAGGTCTGTAAGTGACGGGGGCTCCGGCAAAAGGGTCCCGAAGGGCAGTGGCACCTGCTGCCATTTGTCATGCGCCTGCGCCTCCAAGCTCCGCGCCTCTTGACCCAAGCTGCGGGCCCGTTCACTCAAGGCCTCCCGCATCCGGAGATAAATGCCTGTACCGAATAAATGTCGTAGCAGCGGGGCTTTTTCACGGGTATCGGCCAGTAAAAACTGTTGAAACTCCCCCTGGGGCAGCATGACAATTTTACGGAATTGGGCTGCATCTAAGCCAATGCGCTCAATCACCGCCCGGTTGACCTCGTCCACCTTGGTCAGTGGCGAAAAATGCGCCTCGTCCAAGGCCTCAAAGAGGACCACCTGCCCCTGGTCCCGGTAACCATCGCCACGCCGCTTGCGAATTTGCTGGGCCGGCTGCCGGTAGATCCGGTAACGGCGATCGTTCAGGCGAAAGGTAAAGCGAACGTAAGTCACGGTTTCCGGGTCCTTGTTAAAATCGCTGCAAAGGCGGTTGCCCTTGCTGTCCCCTTCGCCGGTCTCGCCGTATAGGGCATAAGAAATGGCATCAAATATGGTCGATTTGCCGGCCCCGGTCGGCCCGGTCACGAGAAAAAGGCGCTCTTGACCCAGGGCGGAAAAGTCCAGCTCTGTTTTGCCGGCGTAGGGTCCGAAAGCAACCATTTCCAGTATTAAAGGTCTCATTCTTCTTCCTCCCGGGCCCTTTGCCAAGCAGCGGCCAAAACAGCCCTGACCCCATCATCAACCGGTTGGCCGGTCATGGCTTCGTAAAAGCCTTCCGCATAGGCCAAGGGGGTCAGCCGCTCACCGGTGGCAAGCGCCTGTTCCCGGCTCCGGGCTTGAATCCGCCGGTCCCGTTCCAGGGCCATCACATTGGGATAAGAGCGGCGCAGCCGCGCCATGGCATCCAGGACGTCACCGGTATCCGTTAAAACCACCCGCAAATAATCCGTCGGCGCCACGCCCTCAGGCAAGGCGGTCAACAAGTCCGCCAGGTCACCCCGTACCGTGTGCATGGCGTGTAAGGGCCGCAGCGGCAGCGTCCGGGTGCCGGCAAAGCCGTCAGCATCCAGTTCAACGACGGTCAAGCTCTTGGCCTGCTTTTCTTCTGAAAAGGAATAGGGCAGGAGCGACCCGGCATAGCGGATCTGGGCCTGGCCCGCGGTTTGCGGCCGGTGCAAGTGTCCCAGCGCCACATAATCGAACCGGCCTAGGGCGTCGGCCGTCCAATATTCGGTTCCGCCGACGGTCAATTCCCGTTCTGAATCGCTTTCCTCCGGCGCACCGCCGGCATAGGTGACCATGCCATGGGCCACCAGCACCTGACGCGCCGCCGGGTCCAAGGTCAAGTCTGCCAGCAATTGCGCCATCGCCTCCGGATAGGGCATCCCTGCATAAGCCTCGTCCAAATGGGCCAGAAAGGCACCATCCGCATAGGGCAGGAGGTGAACATCCACCGGACCATAGGCATCTTGCAACCGCACCCTCGGCACCGGCAAGCTTAGCCGGCCGGCCAGGTGCAGGCCGGCATGCGCCAGAATACCGCTGGCAAAGTTCAACCGGTCGCCGCTGTCGTGGTTGCCGCCAATGGCCAGTACCGGCACCTGGTGCGCCAAAATCGTTTCCGCTAAAAATTGATCAAAAAGGTTAACCGCTTCAGGATTGGGGTTGCGGCGGTCGTATAAATCACCGGCCAGAATCAGCCCATCCGGTTTTTCCGCTTCAATATGGGCCATCACCTGGTCTAGGACATGCGCTTGATCTTCAAGCAGGTCAAAGCCATTGACCTTTTTGCCGATGTGTAAGTCCGCCAAATGAAAAAGCTTCATACCATCCTCCTTCAGCGCTAGTTTATCATTTGCGCGATGATCGTCGCCGGAACGGCCACCACCGCTCCCAGGGCCCCCATCCGTTCAACATGGCGAAAGTACGGATTGGCGATATTACGCACCATGCTTTCCAAGAGCGCCGGGCTCAATTGGTTAATCTGCATTTGCGCCACTTGTGGCAATTGCAGGACTGCAATAAGCAACTGTCCATAAGAGGCAAAGAGGGGCGACAATTCATCCCAGCCCTTGTCAAAAATAACTTCCACCCGAGCCAGCAGGGCCTCTTCCAGCTCATGGTCCTCCGGCGCCGTCAGCAAACGGACCGCCGTATCGCGATAGGCCGCCCAAACCGCCGCTGGCAAGAGGTCTCTTGGAGATAGGTCAAAGAAGAGCTGGACCGGCGCTGCATGCACCAAACTCCGGCAATGCCCGACAAGCAGTCGCTTCTGTGCCGGGGAGGCCAGTGCATAAGCTTCTTCCAGCCGCCGCGAAAGCCACAAAAGCGCCGGCGACGCTTGACCCTGCCGCGGCGCCAAGGCCTGGGCCGAGTGCAGCGCAAGCTTTTCTAGCACCGGGGTCAAGCGATGGATAAAGCTGGCGCCCTTGCGGCCATCCAAGCTATCCAGCCCTTGTCCACCTGCCCTTACAACCGTCGTCAGAAGGGCTTCAACATCCTCATCCTTAAAGTCCAGCCCCAGGTCCCGTAAGGACCGGCCAGCTAAAACATCAGCGCAAACCGCCTCCGCTTGCCGGCTGTAAACATCGCGCCGGTCGGCCAAATAGGCCGGCAGGTGGCGGGTCACCAAACAGTCCAGTACCCCTTCAATCAACCGAGTTCCATTCATGATGCCGAATAAAAAGTCCACCGACAGCGGTAAGTGCCCGCGAATCCGCCCGGCCAAGCGCTTAGACAGGCGCGGAATCTGCGGCGCCACCCACGTCGGCAACTGATCATAGGCCCGCATAAGTCCCCCGGCCAGGCTTCCGTAAAGGGCATGGTCTGCCGCCGGCAGCCGCAGGCGACCAGCAACCCGGTCTAACCCTTCACAAAGCGCCGCCCCTGAGAGCGTGGACAGCTTTTCCGTCAAGGCCTTCAAGACCGCATCGGTCAATCGTTCCATCATATGGGCCATTTGGGTCTCAACCTGGGGCTCATCGCTTAAGAGATGCGGCAGCCGCCCTATCAAGGCCGCCAGCAGCCGGGCTGCCAAGGATCCCTGCGGCCGATGATCGAAAAAGAGGGCCAAGGCTTTCAGCCAGTCCTCGCTGGTCACCTGGCCTAATCCCGTTGCCAGGCTATATTGGCCGAGCAAGTGGTCCAGCAGGTCGTTAAGATAGGCCCCGCTGCCAGACCGCCAGGCTGCCATCTGCGGCACCAGGTCTGCCCAAGTCGAAGCCCTTGCTTCTTCTGCTAACCGGTCCTGGAGTCCGCTCCAAATTTCCTCATTGATCACATAGCCTTCTGTCAGCTTTTTCATCTTCCGGGCAAAACGGTGCTGGTTTTTCGGCACTAAGCCTTGCCAACCACCCCTTTTTTTATAGGGCTTAAAAAGGCCTTGCACCGCCAGGACATTCGTTCCGTAACCGACTGCCCCGTACAAGCCACACCGGCCTGCAAAAGCCGCCGAATAAAGCAGCCAGTCTTCATCCGGCGTCGTCAACTGAAAACCGGTCAGGGTCAGCACCGTGCCGCTGGCAAACCCGACCGCCCCGCCGACCACCCCGCCAATGGCCGACAAGGGCCGCATTTCACGGCCCAACAGGTCCAGGGCCAAGTGGCGCATTTCCTGGTGGGACAAGGCTTCCAATTGTTTTCTGGCCAAATTGCCCAAATGGGCGGACATGTCGGTAAATATATAGTCCTCCAGCCGGGCGGCCAAGCGCGCCTCAACCTGCGCCCTGACAGAGGTATGCTCCTGCAAGGCCTCCAGCTGCTGGGACAGGGGCTGGTGCAGGAACCTGCCGGTCAAGGTCGCCATCTGAGGGGCGACCGGCAGCCTGGCCAAATTTTCCCTTGCCTGGGTCCAGTCGACAGATGACAGTCGCTCGGTCAGCCCCTGGGCCAGCAGCGCACACCGGTCCGGCGGCAAGACCCTGTCTGCCAAGGGCCTCCGCCGCCAACCGTCAGACCGCTCCAGCAAACCGGGCAAGGCCTCTGTCCCTTCCGCAACGGCTAAAAGCAGCCGGTAGAGCCACTTGCTCGCCCGATCAATGCCGATAAAATTCTCCAGCAGGTCTGCCGCTGAGCGATGCAAAAGCTGGGTCAATTTTTCCTGCAAAGGCCGGGCCCAGGCCTCGCCAATCCTCCTGTCCTGCCGGAGGACCCCTTCGCCGGCATACCATTTGGCCGCCGCCTGCTTGACCTGAGCCATCAGGCCCTCTACCAGCTGTTCCCGTAAGGCCGCTTGTTTGTCAGGGGTCTGCCATTCAATAAAGAGATGGGACAACCAGTTGCTGCCCTCCGCCCCGGCAAAATACCCTTCCACCGCACGGCGAATGGGCGTTTTGAGACTTGAATCCGCCAAGGCCTCATCAACCGCCGCTAAAACCATCTTTTCCAGCTCTGGCCGTTCTGCCTGCAAAAATGCCGTCCCGGTTGGCCATAGCTCCGGCAAGACTACGTCCACCACCGCTTCAACCTGCCGCCGGACAAAGGACGCCAAGTGCTCTGTAGCACCGGGTGTCTTCGCCCATGCCTTCACCGCCTCCAGGATACGAGGCTGGGCCTGCTCCAAAGCCTTAAAAAGATGGCTCACAGTCCGGTCGGCCAAGGACTCAGGCGCCTCCTTTAAAAATGCTGCAAGTGCTTGGTCCCGCCACAGGGGGTGGTCCGCCAAGGCGGTCAAGGTCGCACTCAATTCTTCTTCAATCAACCCGCGATGCCCGCGTAAAAAAGTCACCACAGCCTGCTTATCCAATTTTTCAGCCATGACCGCCGGTGGCAAAAATTCCGCCAGCCCTAAATCATCCGGGCTGTGACTTGCCAAGTCCGTCAAGGCTGCCGTTAGCGCCTCATGAAAAGCCCCGCTCACCTCTAAGGCCGCCAGCCGGTCTGTTACAAAATCCGGCCTCAGCTCCAGCGGCGGCCAGGCCGCCCGGCCAATCCGTTCCGTCAGCAAGCTGCGCAAGGCCTGGCCTTCAGCACCGTCATCGGCCCGCACCCCCTGTACCGTTTGCGGCAAAACCCGCCGTACCAAATGGGCCGCCAAGGCTTCAAAAACCGCCTGTGTTTCCGGTTCAGCAGCCAATTTTGCCATCACATCCGGACCAAAAATATCTTCTTCTAAAACCGCTGTAATCATATCAATAAAACCGCGGCGTTCTTTTTCAATAATACCGCCCGGTCGAAACAATTGTCGCACAGCCACATCGTTGGTGACGTAGCCCGTCAAGGCCCCCAAGATGGTTTCTGTTAGAATCGTCCACATATCCATGCCCCCATCGCCATTTTCTTTATCATAGCACAGACGCCTGGAAATCGACACAAAAAACCGGCGGCATTTGCGCCAATCGCAAATGCCGCCGGCAACTTATTTGACATCTTTGTTTAAAAAAGCCCGGGTACGGGGGTTTTGCGGGTGGTCCAGAACCGCTTCCGGGGACCCTTCTTCCACAATAAGGCCGTCGGCCATAAAGATAACCCGGTCCGCCACATGGCGGGCAAAGGCCATTTCATGGGTTACAATCACCATGGCCATATTGTCATCGGCCAATTCTTGAATAACGGCCAGAACCTCTTGGGTCAATTCCGGGTCCAGCGCCGAGGTTGGCTCGTCAAAGAAGAGGATCTTGGGCTTCATGGCCATGGCACGGGCAATCGACACCCGTTGCTGCTGCCCGCCGGACAATTCAAAGGGATAGTTGTGGGCCTTATCCGCCAGCCCCATCCGTTCCAAAAGGGCTTGCGCCGTTTTCTCTGCCTCTTCCTTGCTCTGCTTGAGCACATTCCGAGGGGCAAGGGTCAGGTTGGCCATGACCGATAAGTGGGGAAAAAGGTTAAAATGCTGAAAAACCATCCCGTACAGGCGGTTGATCTTTTCCCGCTCATCATGACCGCTATAGCCGTCCTTTTCCGTGTAGAGCGTCAAGTCCCCGTAATGGACCTCCCCCCCTTGGAGGGTTTCCAGGTGAGTTGCCAAACGAATCAAGGTGGACTTCCCGCTGCCCGATGGCCCGATAATCGCCACCACTTCCCCTTCATCGACTTCCAGGGAAATATCCTTCAGGACCGGTCGGTCCCCGAAGGCTTTCTGTATATTTTTCATTGATAAAAGTTTCATTGTATTACCTATAATAATCCAGTCCTTTTTCAATCCGATCCATAATAAAGGCCACCAGGTAATTCATGGCATAATAGAAAGCCGCTACCGCCAAATAAGGCGTCATCGACGCTTCCCGCGCCGCCATTGCCTTGGCGATGATAAAGGTCTCGCTGACGGAAATCACCATGGCCAAAGACGTATCCTTCACCAGCGTGATCACCTCATTGGTGATGGACGGCATAACCGTCTTCATCACCTGGGGCAGCTGAATTTTGAAAAAGGTCTGCGCCTTGCTCAAGCCCAGGACCTCAGCCGCTTCCAATTGACCACGCGGAATGGCCTCAAAACCGCCCCGGTAAATTTCTGCAAAATAGGCGGCATAGTTAAAGACAAAGGCCACAATCGCCGCCCGAAACCGGTCCGGAGACGACAGGCCGAACAGATAGTAGGGCCCGAAATAAACAAACATCAACTGCAACATCAGCGGCGTGCCGCGCATCACAGAAATGTAAAAGGTCGTCAGCAAACTGACCGGCTTAAACCTGGATTTTTTCAGCAACATGACAACAAAACCCAGGGGCATCGCTAACGCCAGCGTGATAAAAAAGATCGCCAGCGTATTGCGAAACCCCTGAGACAATTCAATTAGCATATCCATGCGTAAAGGTATCCACCACCCATTAAAATTTAATCCGGATTATTTACCAATCAGGGTAATATCCTCTTTGAAGTATTTCTCAGACAGCTCTTTCAGCTTGCCGTCTTTGGCCAATTCATCAAGGGCAGCGTTTACTTTTTCAGCCAGTTCTTCATTGCCAAGCTTGAACCCGACTGCGTATTCTTCTTCGCTCATGGCTTCATCAAGCACTTTGAATTCACGCCCTTGAGCGATATTATACCGCGCAACGACCTCATCCATCAAGACCGCATCGCAAGATCCTTGCTCAAGGTCCGTCAAAGCCGTCATATTTTCCGGTACCATCGTCACCGTGCCCAGAGAATCTTTAAAGTCTTTATTGTCGTTCAGCGCATTTTCCGCTGTGGACCCTTGCTGCAATTCAATGGTTTTCCCCTTGAGGTCTGCCAAGGAGGCAATATCCGAATCTTTCTTCACGACCAAAATCTGGCGATTTTGCATGTACGGTTTACTGAAGGTATACTTATCTTCACGACCGGTCATGGTAAAGCCGTTCCAAATGCAGTTGATATTCCCGGTGTCCAGTTCAGCATCTTTAGAATCCCAGTCAATCGGCTGTAAAGAAATGTCATAGCCCATTTTCTCAGCCGTCAATTTGGCCAATTCAAGGTCAAAGCCTGTGAATTCCCCTTTGCTGTCCTTAAAGCCCATCGGCGGGAAGCTTTGGTCAAAGCCCACAATTAAGGTTTTATCATTGCTCGTCTGGGCAGGCGTCGATCCTTGCTCGGATGTAGCAGCGCCACCGCCACCACCACATGCTGTCAGTGCAAAAGCCGCCATCAATAACATTGCTACAATACTTTTTTTCTTCATCGAGATCCCCCTTAATCATTTTGCAATAAAACACATTCGCTTTAGTTCGTTAACATGATAACATGACAGCGGTAGTATTGCAAGCCCCTTTCTGCTTTTCGTCAAAACCGTCAGCCCGGGCATTTGAAGGGCCCCGGTAAATATGCTATAATTGGTATCTACCCTCGGGGGTGTACTGGTTTCGACGGGGGATGGCAAGACCGCAACTTGCGTGCCGAGTTTGACGTGGGCTCGCAAAACACGTCAAAACAATAACTGCTAAAAACAATAATTTAGCTTTCGCAGCTTAACACCTGTGAACTCTCCACCTGCTGTGTCTGAGGTGCGGGACCGGAGAGCCAAATATCAGACTACCTGACGGTCATTGACAGATAGCCGCCGGGGAAACAAATCTGTCTCGCCTCTAAACAAACCTGATGACAGGTGTGTGCGAGGTTAAATCTTAAATATGTCATCTACGCACGTAGAGGGTTTCGGGATTGATCTTCCGGACAGGGGTTCGACTCCCCTCACCTCCATAATAACTTTATCCTATTAAACCGCACGAGATTGAAGCCGCTAGTGATAGCGGCTTTTTGTTTTTCTTCTGCCGGCAAAGCTGTCATTGGACCTATCGCTCCCTATAAGCAAGCCCTGCCTCATGTCCTATGAGGCAGGGCTTGCTTGTTCTTTTACCGGCTGAGGCCGCGATTTCTGTAACGTCCTGGCGTGGCCGTCAATCAACCACCCTGGCCTTGTCATCAACCGACCGTAAAATGGCTTGCTCGGCGCTGGGATAGAGATGGTCTCTGCCGATGATATCTAAAAATCCACTCCGTTCCAGGTAGCGCTTAACGGCCGGCTGAACACTGGATACCGACAGCTGGGTCCCTTCCCCTTCCAATTCTTCAGCCAGTTCCATGAGGGCCTGGACCCCTGAAAGGTCAATAACCGGTACCCCCCGCATAGAAAGGATGATGACGTCGCTGTGGGGCATGGTCAGCAGCTTATCTTTTAACCGGTCTACCACCCCAAAAAATAGGGTCCCGGTAATATAAACGACCCGGACTTCATTAATATCAGGGACCCGGTCTAAGCCCATGCCGATTTCTTTCAGGCGGGCATTATCCACATCGGCAATATTGATTTCCAGCTGGCTCATTCGGGCCACAATGAGGACCAGGGAGAAGATTACCCCGATGATAATGGCCTGGGTCAGGTCTAAAAGCACAGTCGCTGCCAGGGTAATACTGAATTTAGCAATCCCGCTTTTAAAGCGGTGGGAAAAAATAAAGCGGATATTGGCCCAGTCGTTCATCCGCCAAGCGGTGACCATAAGGACACCGGCCAAGGCACTCAAGGGAATGGCAGACATCACCGGGGTCAGGATAAACATAGATAAGAGTAGGATAATGCTATGGATAATACCGGTGAGCCTGGTCCGGCAGCCGGATTTAATGGCCACTGACGTCCGGGCGATGGCTGCTGTAGCAGGGATTCCGCCAAAGAAAGGAATCACCAGGTTCCCAAGCCCTTGGGCAACCAGCTCCCGGTTGCTTCTAAGCCGTTCAGCGGTCATTTTTTCCGCTGAAGCCCCACAAAGAAGGCTTTCCACCATGCTGAGGAGGGCGATGGATATGGCCGGCATAATATAATTTGGCCAGGTCGTGGGGTTTAAGTCCCCGATGGTCAACCGGTCAGCTAAAAATAAAGTCCGGGGAATTTCCCCCACCACGGGCACATCCCAATGAAAAATCGCCTGAAAGGCCAAAACGACAGCCAGGGCCATCAGGCTGGAGGGGAAAACCGCATTCCATTTTTTCGGCCAGGCAATCATGAGCAGGATAACGCCCAGGCCAATAGCGGTGGTCCTTACATCCGGCACGGCCCCGGTTTGAAAATAAGACGCCACTTTTAAAAGGGCCAGGTCCCCTTCTGATTTGATGCCAAAAAAATGATCCAGCTGGCCCAGGGCAATCACCGCTGCTATGCCGGACGTAAAGCCGGTAATGACCGACGAAGGCACAAAGGAAATAATCCGCCCCAGGCGAAAAAGTCCGGCTAAGACCAGAAGAATCCCTGCTAAAAATCCGGCCACCAAAACTCCGGTCAGCCCCTCTTTAGCGACTATGGATAAGAGGATGGCCATCATGGCACCGGTAGGACCGGATATTTGGTAGCTGGCCCCGGAAAAGCTACTGATCACCAGCCCGCCAAGGACCGCCGTCACCAGACCGGCCGCTGCCGAAGCCCCGGAGCCAACACCAAAGGCCAGGGCCAGGGGGAGGGCCACAGCCGCAACCGTCGTACCCGCCATCAAGTCCTGAGAAAAAGCCGCCCCGTCATACCCCTTAAATTCTCGCTTAAGGTCTTTCATATACTCCAGCCCGAGGGTCAAAGCATAAATTTTTTTCAACCACTTCACCTCTTTTAATTATTGAAAAGGACAAAATATAAGCAATTCAATTTATTTATAGTATCTCCTATTTGCATCAAAAAAGCAAATTATCCCTTATCTTTTAATCTTTTTGCATAAAATATTTTGACTCCCCTGCCGCCCTGGTGGCTTCATCCGATGACGCCCTGGGCACTAGGCCATCACACAAGAAAGGCCGGTAGCGGCAAGCCTGTCTTAAGATGGACAGGCCTGCTCCTGCCGGGCCTTTTTGCAAATAGGACAAGACCCCGCCTTATTTCTAAGGCGGGGTCTTGTCGGTTGGACTGCATTTTTTCCCGTTCTACCACTACATAAGATCAGCGCAAACGGCTGCAGCTGATTGGTTAAATAAAGGTCTTACCGTTCAAATCGGTCCAGTGTTCAGCTTTACCGTCTTTATCGCGGGTAAAGTCATGGCCCATGGTGGCTTCCATAACCGGTTCAAAGAACCAGTCGCCGGCGCTTACGTCGCTGAAGTGGATGACTTCATCATTGTGGGCATTGATCCAATCGAGGTCTGCACTGCGATTGAGCATCCGGTTGGTGATGGAGGTCACTTCTGCGCGGGTAATGGCTTGTTCCGGACGGAAGGTGTTGTCCGGATAACCGGAAATCCAACCGTTGGAGGCTGCCAGGCGGATGGCCTTATAGCCCCAGTGGCTTGCGTCCAAATCACTGAAAGTAAGGTCTTTTTCTTCAGTGAGGTCGGCAAAGCGGGAGGCAATGGAAGAAAATTCTGCCCGGGTGATGGGCTGGTTGGGTTTGAAGGTCCCGTCCGGGTAACCGGAGACGATGCCTTTTTGGACGGCATAGCCGACGGTATCGGCGTACCAGTCGCCGGCATAAATGTCGCTCAGACCGGCTGCATAGCTTTGGCCTTTAACGGGGCGGTCTTTTAAGAGTCGGGTGAACATGGTGGCCACTTCTGCCCGGGTCATGCCCTTGTTGGGGGCAAAGGTCCCGTCCGGATAGCCAATGAGGTACTGGTAGTGGTCGGCTTTGTTCAAATCGCCGTTATCCGGTTCTTCCGGTTTAGGTTCCGGCTTGGACGGGGTCGTTGTTGCGCCACCCTTGCTGCCGCCTTGGTGACCTGTATCAGGTTTCGGTTCAGGTTTCGGTTCTTCTTTTGCTTCCCAAATGGCGTAAAGAACCATATCTTCATCCACTCTGTCGTTATCTTTTTGATTCAAGAAATCGGGCTTAATTACCGTATCTGCTTTTACAAATTCACCCTTGCCGTCAGCTTGGGTGTTCCAGCCCTTGAAAGTGTATTCTTTCCCATTGAAAGCTAACTTCGTTTCATCAACTTTATAGTCTTTGTCGCTAATGAAAGCTTCGCCGGCTTGAGTTATATCTTTATTCGGCTGTGTATCTTGATCAAATCCGTCACTGTTCATAGCCTTGTTCACCACAAACTTCGAGTAGCCGAGGTTTTGTTCTTCAGCATCACCTAAAGACTTCGTATTTTTATCGAAGCGCACAATCGGAATTGCAAAGTCGAAATTCATTGTGTTCTTAGCTTTAAGCTCAGGAATTGCTTGAGAATCCGGAAGAATCAAAGCAAAAATAGCAGCTCCGCCTGTCATTCTCCTTTTATCTATTCCTACAGCACCTTTTATTTTACCCTTGCTTACAGATTCTAACTCTTTGTCTGCTTCTAATTCCTTAGCATACTCCTTGGAAATTTTAATGTTTGAACCTTTACCGGTCTTTAGTTTCATCGGTTGTAATATTTGCTGTCCAGTTACAACAGTTGTATTGTCAGTTGGATAGCTTGTATCGCTTCCATACTTTGCATCCGAATTATCACTTCTTGGCGTGGTTCTAATAATAAACTTCTTGAGTCCATTCGGGTTTTTAAAAGAGAACTTGGTTACTAAGCTATCCGGATTAGGCAATGCGATAGTCGGGCTTAGAGATTTATAATTTTCATCTAAAACATCAGAAACGATGAATGTTGAACTTTCAAAAGTCCAGTCTTCTTGCTGCTTTGCTACTTCAAATTTATTATCTAACTCTACTGTTAAATCTTCATAAGAGTAGTTTTGTGGATTTTCGCCAGTAAAATCCGTAACTCCTTTGGCGGATTTTATAATGCCCAAAGGATTCTCAACTATAACAAATGGAACTCTTGGATCTTTAAAGTAAAATTCAGATACAGCTTGAATTTCATATCCTTCTTTATCCGGATCAAAATAATACTCAATCAACCTTTTCTCTGCATCTATATCCTCAAAACCCTCAGTCCGTTTTATAAAGTTATCTTTTTCTGTGGCTTCGTCCTCGACATCTTTCACTGTTTTTTCGCCGTTGATGTATAAAGTTCCTCCGCCGGTTTCAAGCATTTTAGCAAAAGCCATTAAATCCGTAACAGGCATAATAACCGGATATAGCTCTGTATCCTTGTTTAGTCCCTCAATTGCTGAGATTGATTCTATATCGCGATAAATTACTTCATTTGGATCCATGTTATGAGTAGAGTCAGCTTGTAAAAACTTTTTATCAGTTGACCAACCTAAAAATATTTTTCTAAAAGTCCTATAGGACCAATCGCTCCTCCCAGCATTTTTATACCATTGGCCTAACTTATCATCTGGAGAATTAAAAGTCTTATCTTCAAGTTTTTTATCTGCGAGATTATAAACCTTTATTGTAAGAGGATAGCTGACATTCTGTTCACCCTCTGTACCCTCTGCAAATGCCTGCGAGGGCACCACGCTTAGCAGCAATGCTGCGGCCAAAAAGATGCTTAGTAATCTTTTCATGTTCTCTTCCTTTCTTCATCGGGTCCCGGGCCGGGGAAACCCCGGCCTAGGTCCTCTTTTTTATTTTCTGTACAAAAGGGGAAAGCGGAATTCTTCCCCGTTGAGGCGGCTCCAGTCTTCTTCTTTTTCTGCAGCCTTTCTCGTGTAGTCGTGGCCGTTGGTGGCTTCCATAATGGGGAAGTAGGCCCAGTTGACTTCTGTCAGGTCGGTAAATTCAATCATCTCACCAAGGTGGTTGCGGACGAAATCCTTGTCGGCAAACCGGTCCAGCATAATGTTGCTGATGGACACCACTTCCGAACGGGTGATCTTGCGCTCCGGCTTAAAGCTGCCGTCGGGGTAACCGGATACCCAGCCCTTGGCCGCTGCCGAATTAATGGAAGATAGGGCCCAGTGGCTGTCGGGCACGTCAAAGAAGGGATTGCCCCTGCCGTCAACGAGCTTATCAAAGCGGGCGGCCATGGCGGCAAATTCCGCCCGGCTAATGGCCTCCGTGGGCTTAAAGCTGCCATCTTCGTAGCCCTTGACGATGCCCTTTTCCGTCATAAAGCCGATGGCCTCATAAGACCAATCGCTTGCGGTCACGTCATTATACGGAATGACGTAGCTTCTGCGTTCCTTCGGATAATCTTTCAAGAGCCGAGCAAACATAGCCGTAACCTCTTCCCGGGTCATGTTGCGATTGGGAAGGAAAGTGCTGTCAGGATAGCCAAACATATAGGCCTTGTGGTCTTCCTTATTTAGCAGACCGTCATCAGGCACCGGTTTGGTATTCCAAAAAGCGGAACCCCCACCACCATGAGACCGTCTCTCGACTTTTTTGTAAATGTGACGAATGGTCGTCTCTTTACCTTCTGTCGTTTTTTCTGTCTTAACATATTTATAACCGGAAATGTTTTCCTTAGGATTCTCTCCATCCTTTGGTTTAATTAAATCATTGCCCTGTTCATCCACGTATTTTGTAATGACTTTTTCCGTCGGCGGATTGGGCTTGTTTTTTGTGTTGGTGATGGTGAAACCATCAGTCACATTACCGGTGACTTTTGACGTAAAGCCTTTCACGGCATTTTCGCTCACGGTGTAGGTGATGGCGTTACCGTTTTCATCATTTTTGGGCAAACCTTCAAAGGTACCAGTCCATTGGTTGTTGGCATTTAAGATGACGGTTTTATCTGTTGCCTCACCGTTTGTTTTTAAGGTGATGGTAACAGGCACTTTGTCGCTCTCTTCCGCACCGGACCAAACTTTTGTCACTTGAACGTTAACTTTGTCTTCCGGTATCGGGTTGATTTTTGTATTGGTCACCGTGAAGCCATTGGCCACATCACCGGTGACTTTTGACCTAAATCCTTCCACGGCATTTTCTGTCACGGTATAGGTGATGGCGTCGCCATTTTCATCATTTTTGGCCAAGTCTTCAAAGGTCCCGGCCCATTGGTTATTGGCATTTAAGGTGACAGCTTTTTCTGTTGCTTGTCCATTTGCCAGTAAGTTTACAGTCACATCGACTTTGTCACTCTCTTCCGCATCAACCCATTTTTTATTAACGGAAATATCCACGGTTTCCGGTGTTTTTTTATTGGTTACCGTAAAGCCATTTGTCGCATCGCCACTAGTTACCGGAGTTTCATAACCTGATACCGGCTCTTCCGAAATCGTGTAGGTGATAACCGCACCTTGTTCATTTTTCTTGGGAAGCTTTTCGAACTTTTGTGTTTCGTTTCCCGTAAAGGTTAGGGTTTTCTTCGCATCCGCGCCGTCGGCCAAGAGCTTAATCGTGGCCGTTACGCCGGTCGGCGTCGTGTCTTTTCCGCTTTCATCTTTCCATACCTTCGTCACGGATATATCCACGGTTTCTTTTATCTGCGTGTTAGTTACTGTAAAGCCCTCCGTCGCATTACCCATGGTTTTCGAGGTAAAGCC
The DNA here is from genome assembly GCF_900101835.1 of Peptococcus niger. Taxonomy (NCBI): domain Bacteria; kingdom Bacillati; phylum Bacillota; class Clostridia; order Eubacteriales; family Peptococcaceae; genus Peptococcus; species Peptococcus niger. The sequence goes on along the minus strand of NZ_FNAF01000005.1, from coordinate 26,289 downwards.
GTTAATAGATGCTTCTGAAACGCTGTAATTTGTAATCTTCGCGTCTTTACCATCGGTTCCGCCGTTGACGGCGATGGTGTCGACCTTTTCAAATTTACCGCTCCATCCGTTCGCTTCATTTAAAGTCAGCGACACCGGAGCCTTCCCGCCGGTAAGCGTCAGCTTAACCTCCTGCTTTTGTTCGTCTTTCGTTCCTTCGCCCCACACTTTGTTTACGGGAATGTCGATTTGTTTTACCCATAGGGCGTATACGGTTGTCGTATAGGGATTCAGAATGTCAGTTATAGGTCCCGTTTGTTTTGCCTGCAGGCTCATGTAGGACTTGCTATCGTCAAATTTATTAACATTTGCGCCTAAATAGGCATCGGCGCTTTCAAAGGCAGCTTTCTGGTCTGCCGCCCAACCGACGAATTGGTAGCCTTCCTTCGTCGGCGTCTTTTCTGCCTTCATATTCGTCTTGTCCGCAAAAGGATCTTCGGAGGAATAGAAAGTGTAATCCTTTGTATCGGTTGCTTGCCCGTCAAAGGTGCCGCCGTTGCCGTCAAAAATCAGTTCCGCCCGTTGGCCGAGAACCACTTTATTTTGCGGTGACAGGACAAAATCCCATTCACCAATGGACGTGTCATCGCTAAAGCCTGCCCGTACTTGATTGGTGTAATGGGACGGCTCGTCTGCCTTAGCCTTACCGATGTAATGCAGAAAATGGGCATCGCCTTTCGCAGGTGTATAATTTTTCCCTTCAGCGATGACATAGCCCACTTTTCGAGAGATGTTTTCCGGATAACTATCTCCTTCTTTCGTGGATGCCTCGCTAATGGACACATCGATTTCCTTAGTCAACGGACCGGTCAAGAGAATCATCGATTGGCCGTCCAAGACCCGCAGGTCTTTGCCCGCGGTAAGAGTCGCTTTCGGCGTAATGGTAACATTCCTAGCCGCATAAATGTTCACACCCCCGTATTCGTTAGGTTTGTTCGGATGTGGACTCATATTCCAAGAGGCGCCGCCGACAAAGTCTCCCGTTACCGTAGCATCGTCCACAGTAAGGAGGCCGTCGTTATAAATTTCGCCGCCCAGTGCGGCAGCCATGCCGCCGGTTAAGGTAGCACCGCCGGAGATGATTAAGTCACCTTCATTATAAATGCCGCCGCCGAGGACGGAGCGGCTAGCGGTCAATGTATCACCGGACATGGTGACTTTTGCCTCAGGGCCGACAAAGATTCCGCCGCCAGCCCGATTGCCCCAGTACAAAGTGCCAACGTTTGTAATTTTATTGCCAGACAGGGTAACGTCGGCGGGAATGATTTTTCCGCGATGGGTACCTATGGCAATGGCGCCGCCGTTATCTGATACGGAAATGCCGTCAATTTTATTATTTTTGATAGTCAGATTCGGTTTGTCGGTGCCGGTGCCACTTTTTTCTTCAAGGCTAATGGCACCGCCGAAAGAGGCAATCTCTTTGCCATTGCCTATGCCGTAACCAGTCATTTTATTGCTTTCGATGGTATGTGTTCCTGTGCCGACGATGTCGATAAAGCCGCCGGCGTAGGCAACTTTTGACTTAGAACCTGTTGTTGTAAATTCACAATTCGTTACCTTGCTTGTGCCTCCTTCAAAGCAGAGGGCGCCGCCGCTAATAGCGTAGGAATCCCCCAAGCTGTCAATGGTGAACTTTGAACCCGAAATATCTACCGTTCCGGCGTAAGACCGCAAAAAGCCGCCGGTATTAAAACCTTTCGCCACTTTCACATCTACATTTTTAATGGTAGCGGTGACATCTTGGCGAATATGAACACAGGCACCCTGGGTGCCTTGATCGTCACTGGCCAAATATCCACTGTTTCCGGAAAATGCGGTGCCCATAATATTCAGACTGCCTTTGGCCTGGTAGATGGCCGCGCCGTGACCGTAGGCGGGCACGGTATTGTCAGTAAAGGAGCCTCCGTGAATGGCAATGGTTGTTTCCGCATCGGTGGTGTAAATAGCAGCACCGCTAACGGCATTTTCCGGTTTACTTAGCGTTGCGTTTGTGCCTGGTCTGTTGTTAGAAAAATGGCTATCGGTTGCCGTTAACGAACCGCCGCGAAGCAGCACACCGCCGCCGGGGTTCTCGGAAGCATCCCCGCCCGGGCAGCCCTTCGTAATGGTCGCTCCCTTTAAGGTCAACTTGGCATCCGTGGCATGAATGGCCCGGTTGACATCCTTACCATCTAAGGTCAAACCGTCAACGACCACTTCTCCGCCTTTAACAATTAAAAGGGTATTGCTCACGCTCTCATTGGAATCCTTGAGTCCGACGTTCGCGGACAGAATACCCATTCCCTTTAACGTCAATGTCTTCTTGTCGATGACCAAGGGCTTGGTCAAGGTCAAGTCTCCAGTAATGGTAATAATATCGCCACTAGTGGCATTGGCCACCGCCTGTCGCAGCCCCGCTTCATCGCTCACATTGTAATCTGCAGCCAACCCCGGCCGGGCGAAAGCAGTGAGCAGAACTAGGGTTACGATCAAACATCTGATTATTCTGTTCCGTCCGATAAAATCGACCATATATACTCCTCCTTTTCTTATAATTTAAATTATATATATATATATATATTTGTCAACACTTTCGATAAATATAGGTCATCTATTTAAACAGTTATTTGCAAATAATATCCTATAATTTATTAGGCCACAGAAAGTTACTCTCCGCAGCTCTAGTAAACAGCAAAGGCCCCGTCTTAAAAAACAAGACGGGGCCTTTGCTGTATAGACTTGTCGTGCAAGCGATTTTTATTCACCGCGAGATGATTTGCGGTTTTGGTCAAATTCGCGGGAAAGCTTAATGATGATGGCTGATGAGGCCAGGAGGCCAATTAAGTTGGGCAGGACCATTAAGCCATTGAGCATATCGGACAGGTGCCACACGAAGTCGACTTTTAAGCCAGAGCCGAGGAGGACAAAGCCGACGACTAGGACGGCGTAAAATTTGATGGCTTTTTCACCAAACAGGCGGCGGACATTGGTTTCGCCGAAGTAGTACCAGCCAATAATGGTCGTAAAGGCGAAAAACAGCATGCAGATGGCGATAAAGATCATGCCCAGGTCGCCAAACTGGGAGTTGAAGGCTGCTTGGCTGAGAGCGGACCCGGTCAGGTCTGACTTATAGGCTCCGGTGGCGACGATGACCAGGGCGGTCATGGTCAAGATGATAAAGGTGTCGATAAAGACGCCAATCATAGCAATGATGCCTTGATCTGCCGGATGTTTGACTTTAGCGGTGGCATGTGCATGAGGCGTTGACCCCATACCGGCTTCGTTGGAGAAGAGTCCGCGTGCCACACCGTAGTGGATGGCTTGTTGGACGGTAACGCCAAGGGCACCGCCGGCAGCCGACTGGGGCGCAAAGGCGGATACAAAGATTTCGCGAAAGGCTTCAATAACAGCGCCGCCGCCACACATGACCAAGATGGCCAGGCAGCCAATGACGTAAAACAGGGCCATCAGGGGAACGACCTTTTCTGTTACGCTGGCAATCCGGTGGATGCCGCCGATAAAAATAAATCCGGCAATGATTGCGCAGGCCAGGCCGACTAAAATAGGATTCACGCCAAAAGCAGAATGAAAGGCATCGCCAATGGAGTTGGCCTGAACCATGTTGCCTGTAAAGCCAAGGGCCAAAATAATGGCAATCGAGAAAAATCCGGCTAAAAACTTACCAAAAGCCCCTTTAAAGGCTGTTTGAATATAGTAGGCCGGGCCGCCAACTACTTTTCCGTTGACAACCGTACGGGTTTTCTGGGCAATAACGGCTTCTGCATAGATGGTTGACATCCCAAAAAATGCGGAAATCCACATCCAAAAAATGGCCCCGGGGCCACCGGATGCAATGGCTGTCGCCGCCCCGGCGATGTTACCGGTGCCGACCTGGGCGGCAATGGCTGTTGCCAAGGCCTGAAAGGAGGTCAGGCCGCCTTCCTGCTTGCCGCCGTGTAATGAAAAATTACTGAATAATTTCTTAAGCCCCAAACGGAAATGACGAACCTGCACAAATCTCAACCGGATGGTAAAGTAAATGCCGGTGCCAACCAATAAATAAATTAATAAACTATCCCATAAAACACCACTGATGCTCTGCACCCATGAATCCAAAAACGCCACAAATCTCTCCTTCTTTCTACAAACGCTATGGACAATATTACCGGCTACATACGGCTCCTTCATTCATAAAAAAAGAGTGAAAGATGGGTTCTCTTTCACTCTTTTAGATACTTTTGGATAAGCAGAAGCAAGCCGCATGCGGCAGTGGCCGGGGGAAAATCACCCCTACCTTGCTCCTGTCTGTCCTTTTACCTGAGAGATTCACACTTCTATCATCTACATCTAGAAGCATTTTCACCTTCGGTACCCAAATGAATGAGTTCTCCAGACCATCATCCGGCTGCAGTCCTGTCCTTGCGGACGCCTGAGATCGTAAATCCTTCGGCAAGTTATCTTTTTCCTGCAGCTTTCATCTGATGCGCTAATGGCCCAAGGGCCTGTATGCAATTGTTCAACGGTTTTTATTATAACACTTTAGGCGGATACTTCAAGAATAACCTGAGCCTAAAATGTCCACGCCGGAATAGGCGATGTTATCCATCACATTATTTATTCTTATGCTAGATCTTGTGCTAAGGTTCTTCCCGCTTGCTCGAGGACGGCTCCCATCAACGCTGAGAACGTGCAGAGGGACCCTTCCATTTTAGCCGACTAATCGGTCGGAGCGGCCTGTAAATAAGCGGCGATGTCTTTTTTCAGCCGGTCGGCCTTGTCTCCATCGGCCTGAGTATAGGGCTGTATCGGCCCTGTGCCGTCTGTGGCGACGAAAACGTAGTAACCGTGAGCGCAGATTTTTTCTTCCGCTTGCAGCTCTGACCGTTTACGGTAGTAGAGGGTCACCTCCATGGCCACTGTACGCGCCGTTGTATAGCAAATGGTCGCATGCCCACGAATGATATTGCGCACCGTCGGCGAGCCGGACAGGCTCACCCCGTGGATAAATCCCGTCACATAGGTGCGCGGATCGTAAACTGTCGCCAAGCTGCCGCACAGTTCATCCATGAGTTTTAACATTTCGCCGCCATGATAGGTCTGGCTGCCGTTCAACCATTCCGGTCGAAGCATAATTTCAAAGCTGAGTTCTGTCGGCCTCATCCATATCGCTTCCTCTCCTGCTTAAGCTTCTTAAACGATAGGCTTTCTGTTAAAGCCCTCGCTTTTTAAAAATCAACAAAAAACCCGGATTCGGCCCATCACCTCCGAATCCGGGTTTCATCTTGCATGCATCAGTAAGGGAAATCAGACCTTACTAAGCTTGTTTCGCTTTTTTAAATTCATCCATTAACAGGGGGATGATGACGTTAACGTCACCGACAATCCCACAGTCTGCTACGTCAAAGATCGGGGCTTCTTCATCTTTATTGATTGCTAAAATAAAGTCGGAGCCTAAAATACCGGTCAAATGCTGGGTTGCACCGGAAACGCCACAACCGACGTAGAATTTCGGGGAAACGATTTTACCGGATTGACCGACTTGCTGCGGATGCGGTACCCATTCATCTTCAACAACGGGGCGGGTCCCACCGACAACACCGCCGAGTACATCGGCAAGGTCATGGACCAGTTTGAAGTTTTCTTTGCTGCCCATACCGCGACCGCCGACAACGACGATTTCAGCTTCTTCCAGGTTAACGGTTTCAGCCACTTCTTTAACGGTATCTGCAATTTTCGTCCGCAGAAGGTCTGCTTCAGGGCTGACGTCTTCCTTAACGATTTCACCACTGGTGGCTTCTTCTGCCGGTACTTTTTTACCGGTACCGGAGCGAACGGTGGCAAATTTCGGGTGGCCTTCAACTTTAACGTCGTTCCAAACGCCGCCGCCGTATAAGGGGGTGGTCATGATGAGGGCGCCATCTTCAATGCGGGCACCAACCAGATCACTGACAGCAACGGTATTGAAGCGATCAGCCAAGAGGGCTTCAAGGTCTTTGCCGTTTTGGTTGGCGGCTGCTAAGACCAAGGCCGGCGCATATTTTTCGATTAACTGCCCTAGGATAGATGCATAGGCTTCAAGCTGCCATGCGTCTTGAGCAACGGTGAAGACCTTATCAGCGCCACCTTTTGCGCAAGCTTCTGCAGCTGCATCAATATCCGAACCAATGACAACAGCACAAACTTCTTCGCCTTTGGCCTGGGCCAGTTCACGACCGAGACCCAGGGCTTCCATAGCATTGTTGACCGGGGCCCCATCGACCACTTCAACAAATACTAAGACGTTTTTTCCATCTCCTAAGCTCATAAGTCACCTCTCCTAAAGTACTTTGGCCGCAAGAACGTGTTCCATGGCTTGTGCCACGGCGTCTTCAGCGGACTCAGCCACAATTTTGACCCCGGCTTCACGTTTCGGCGGGCCGTATACTTTAACGACTTCATAGCCATGAGCGGAGGCATCAGCAGGGCTTAATTCTTCAATCGGTTTTTTACGAGCTGCCATTTTGCTCTTAACGGTCGGATATCTCGGTTCATATTTCGGTTTTTCCACCGTGAGCACAACCGGCATACCGGCTTCAATTAAATCGTAGCCGACATCTGTTTGATGTTTTGCTTTCATGACGTCGCCGGCTTTTTCAATGTCAATAACGTTGGTCATGACACCGTAGCCGAGCTCATTGGCCAGCATAAGACCGACTTGACCGGAAGCTTGGTCGGTACTTTCTTTACCGCAGAAAATCAAATCAAATGCGCCGCCGCGTTCTGCTTCCAGGTCCTTAATCCCTTTGGCCAATAATTGGGCAATTTGTTTGGGATCTTTTTCTTGGTAATCATCACAGGTGATCAAAGCGGCTTTTTCAGCACCAACTGCCAGGCAGTTTTTCAAAGAGTTCTTGGCGCTGTCCGGGCCGACAGAGAGGACGGTGATTTCTCCTTCATCAGCTTCTTTTAAGCGGGCTGCCATTTCCAGGGCATAGGTGTCAAATGCGTTGACCACTTGTTCCGCTCCATTGAAATCAATGGCGTCTTTGGAAGCGTCAAACGAGATATCAATGGAATCATCTGCCACCTGTTTGATACAAACTAAAATATCCATCGTTTAGATACTCCTTAGCTAGTCGTTTGGGAATAGAATTAGATTCTGCCGATTGTATTGTTGGCGATAACGATGCGTTGAATTTCGTTGGATCCTTCAAAGATTTGGAAGATCTTCGCATCACGCAGTAATTTTTCAACCGGATATTCGCGGCTGTAGCCGTAACCGCCAAACATTTGAATGGCTTCAGAAGCAACTTCCATAGCGATATCGGAAGCGTAGCATTTAGCAATGGCGCTTTCTTTGGAGTGGGGCAGACCCATGTCCATCAAGGTCAGGGAGTGCGCAACCATTTGACGGGCCACTTCAGCTTTCATAGCCATGTCGGCAATCTTAAATTGTAAGGCTTGGAATTTCAAGATCGGGCGACCGAACTGAACGCGTTCTTTACCATAAGCAATGGCTTCGTTGATGCCGCGTTGAGCAATCCCGGCAGAGACGCAACCCATCCAGGTACGTGCCTGGTCAAGGGTCTGCATGGCAATCTTAAAGCCCTTACCTTCTTCACCTAAGAGGTTTTCTTTCGGGATGCGGCAGTCTTCAAAGACCACGTCGCAGGTGTTAGAGGTACGAATCCCCATCTTATCCTCTTCATGACCGGTGCTGAGTCCCGGGGTGCCTTTTTCTACCAAGAACATGGAAATCCCACGGGTACCCTGGCTCTTGTCGGTCATGGCGGTGACACAATAGAATGATGCAACGCCGCCGTTGGTGATGAAGCATTTACGGCCGTTCAGGACATATTCATCGCCATCTAAGACAGCGGTGGTTTTCCCTGCGCTGGCATCAGAGCCTGCGCCCGGTTCAGTTAAGCAGAATGCGCCGAAGCCGCCTTCTAAAATAATATCGCAAACGCGTTTTTTCTGTTCTTCAGAGCCGGCAATCAAGACCGGTTTGGTCCCCAGACCGCTGGCGGAAATGGTGGTAGCAAAACCGGCATCAGCAATGGCCATTTCTTCAATTAAAGCAGCAACATCAACGCGGGATAAGCCCGGGCCACCGTATTCTTCAGGCACTTCCAGGGCATGGTAGCCTTGTTCGATGGCTTTGTCATAAATTTCTTTCGGCCATTCACCGCTGCGGTCGTATTCCTTGCATTGTTCAACAACTTCGTTTTCGCAGAACCGTTTGACGTCTTTCAATAAGTCTTGTGCTTCTTCAGAAATTAAATAAGCCATAATGTATTCCTCCTAATTTTGAATAACAATTTTCGGCTGGAAACATGCTGCCGGACTATACCAGCTGATAAGGATTTTGCCTTGCCTTTTTATTTTGCTTCAAGCGGATAGCATACTTTCCCCGGATTCATGATCATCTTCGGGTCAAAGACTTCTTTGATGCCTTCCATCAAACGCATGCTCACCGGACCGGACAGTTCTGACAGGTAGGTCATTTTGCCGTAACCGATGCCGTGTTCACCGCTCAAAAGGCCACCCACTTCTTGTGCTTTGCGGTAGATATCCCACATGAATTCGTCCACTTGGCGTTTGAATTCATCTTCTTCCATATCGTTGCTGCAGGTGTAAATGTGCAGGTTCCCATCACCGGCATGGCCAAATGATTTAACGGCAAAGTCGTATTTTTCACCAACTCCATTGACATAGGTCAAGTATTTGGCGATCTGGTTGACCGGAACGACAACATCGCATTCATCCAAAAGCTTGGTTTCCGCTTCAATGGCTTCCAGGAAGGAGCTGCGCGCTGCCCAAGCATCTTTTTTCTTGGCCGGTGTATCGGCGATTAATACGTCAATGGCGCCGGCTTCAAGAACCACTTCTGCCGCTTTTTCAACAACACTTTCCAGCGCTTCAGCCGAGTCGCCGTCAAAGGTCACCAGTAAGTAGGCCCCTATTTCAACGCCGTCGTGCTCCTGCGGGAAAATACTACGGCCGAGGTAGCGTTCGGATGATAAAACAATCTCACGTTCCATGAATTCCAGAGCCTGCGGTTGAAGATGGTTCAGGAAGAAAAGTGGAACCGTCGCAATGCACTCTTCCAAATTTTCATACGGAATAATGAGAGAGATGTCTGCTGCAGGCTTGGCCAGGAGTTTCAAGGTTAATTCGGTAATAATCCCCAGGGTCCCTTCTGAACCGATCAGCATATTGATCAGGCTGTAACCGGTGCTGGTCTTGGAAACAGTTGCCCCCAACTTCACCACTTCACCGGTCGGCAAGACCACGGTCATGGCGCGTACATAATCACGCGTTGCACCATATTTAACGGCCCGCATACCACCTGCATTGGTGGCCACATTGCCGCCCAAGGTGGCAAATTTTTCGCCCGGGTCCGGTGCGTAGAGCAAACCGCGCTTTTGCGCATCTTCTGCAAGATCGTTCAAAAGAACACCCGGCTGCACACGGACGACAAAATTTTCCATATCGTATTCTAAGATACGGTTCATCTTGGTCATGTCAATCATGACCCCGCCCTGGTGTGCCACCCCGGCCCCCGTCAAACCGGTTCCTGCACCACGTGGTACAACCGGAATGCTATGTTCGTAGCATAACTTAACAATGGATGAAACTGCTTCTGTAGATGTTGCTTCAATCAGTACTTCAGGTGCTCCGGTGCCGTAAATAGGCATTTCATCTTTTGCATAGTCCGGATTGATGGAATCGCCCGTAATTACTTTACCTGGTGCGATGGCCTCGAATTGTTCAACCAATTCAGGCGTTACTTTGTTGTAAGTGAAGTTTGACATGGTTTCATCTCCTCATCCGACATAGCCGATTAACCATACCCTTTGGGAACCGTTTTTGTGTCGATTGCAAGTAATTATTTTTATTTTTTGAGTTTTCAACGCACAAAACGCCGATTCATACGACCATGATTATCGGTTATCCCCTTTTATTTTCAGAGAAATCTCTAAAAACAAAATCCTCTTTCTGATGTTAATGATACCCTTATTCACAAACGTTGTCAATGAATAAAATAACTTACAATACATTAAAATCAAATTCATTTTTCGAACTTATTGATAAATCTTATATCATGTTGAAATTTTCTTTTTCTTTTAACAGAATTTTAACTTTTCACTCTAAGACTTGTGGTATTTTTTGCCCTAAATTTATATTTTCTAAGTCTATTAAGTTCATTTTTGAACAATACGACCTGCACCGACGGCCTTAACCGGCGAAAAGCATCCAGGCCCCTCGTCCGGTTGCAATGGCAGCGCCTAAGACGGAGACGATAAAGGCCGAGGCGCTGGCATACTTGACCGGAATAATTTTGCTCAAATAACCACCTACGGCCATGCCGACCAAGGCGGCCAGGAAGAGCCAAACATTATGGGGCAGAGTAAAAATTTCCCCTGGAAGCGGTACACCACTGTTTAGTTTTAAAAAAGTGGTTAGGAGGCAGATGATAAAAAATACACCTTGCATGGCTGCATTGAATTGACGGAAGGGCCAGTTGATATAGCGGGCATAAATCACCATTGCCGGTGCAGGAATCCCTGCGGTGGTCACCAAGAAACCGCCGCCCAAACCGCATAGAGCGATTGGCAAAAGTCCTTCTCTCCCCGGTTGATCCACATTAAAGCGCAAGGATACCGCCAGAGCAAAAAGCATAAGGAGGCCTATAGACAGCTGCAAAAAACCGGGCGACAAAAGTTTGATGATAAAAATGCCCGGGGCCATCCCGATGACCGCAAAGCCGGAAATCAGCAAAATTCGCCGCCACTGGAGGTCTTTCCACACGGCCAACATTAACAGCAGGCAGCCCAGTCCGTTCAGAATATTGCTAACCATAACCCCCTGGACCGGTCCGAGAAATAAGGTATAGACCGGTACCATGACCAGGGCAAAGCCGGTGCCGGACACCCGCTGCAACAAAAGGCCCAGGAAGCCGAAAAGAAGAATTATTGTAAACATCTTACCCCCCCTCGCCTTCAGTATACCATATGACAAAGGTAATATTGGACAACAAAAAAGCACCACCGTGAGTCATGCTCACAGTGGTGCTTTGCATATAAAGATTATTCAGCAGCGCTGGTGTCTTCATCAGTGGTGGTTGTGGTGGTGGTAGCAGCTTCGCTGCCATCTTTTTCAGTGGTGGTCGTGGTGGTAGTGGTAGCAGCTTCAGAGCTGGTAGCAGCCGGTTCGGAAGTAGCGGAGCTGGTGTCAGCGCCACCGCCGCAGCCTGCGAGAACAGCCATACCAAGAGCCATGCACATCATAGCAGCCATTAATTTTTTCATGTTTAAAAAGGCCTCCTTAAAATTTAACAAGAATTATCACGCCCTTTGGCGTTAAGTACATCATACAGGGTAGATATGTCCGACTTACAGCCAAAATGTAAAATAATTGTAAACTCGTCCTTAAAGGTGGGCCATGGTGATGTCTGCCACATCCGCATGGATAAAGTCAATCAAGTCTTGCGGTACTAGGCCCACTTGCAACCCCCGTTGCCCTGCTGAAACGATCACTTGGTCCAGTTCATTGACCCGCTGATCAATGTAGGAGGGCAATTGGTGCTTCATGCCGATGGGCGAACAGCCGCCGCGAATATAGCCGGTGGTCTTTTCCAAATCTTTCAAGGGCAGCATGTCTACTTTTTTATTGCCGCTGGCATGGGCCAATTTTTTCAGGTCAATGCTCAAGTGAGAGGGGATGATTGCCACCAGGGGGCCGGTCTTGTCGCCCTGGGCCAGCAGGGTTTTGTAGATCACGTCATCCGGTCGGTTGATTTCTGCGCCAACGTGGCGCGCATCCAAATCATCCTCTTTCCAGCGGTAGGTGAAGACCTCGTAATCAATTTTTGCCTGGGTCAAGAGGCGCATGGCATTGGTTTTTTTTATGCGTTTGCCGCTCATTGGTCAGCCTCTTCCCGCCATGCCTTACAAACATCTATGGTCCCCTGGGCCTTGCTCAGAGCGGCCAGTTCCGGGATGGTCAACCGCACCGCACTGGCCGCATCACCACAAGCCGGGTAGACCGTCTCAAACCGGTCTAAGGATGCATCCAAAAATACCCGGGCCCCGTCCGGCAGGTCAAAGGGGCAAACACCACCCGGTTCATATCCGGTCAAGCGCTGAACATCTTCCCCGCGGAGCATCTTGGCCTTAAAACCGAATTGGTCCTTAAAGCGACGGTTGTCAATTTTGCCATCGCCGGCGGTAACAATGATGACCGCCCGGTCCCCCTCATCGTAAAAGCTCAGGCTTTTGGCAATATGCGCCTCTTGGCAGCCCACCTGCTCGGCTGCCAAGGCAACGGTGGCGGTACTTTCCGTAAACACCGCTACCCGGTCACCATAGCCTTGCTCGTCCAAATAATTTTTTGCGCGTTCAAATCCGGTCATCATGCTCAACCTCCCAATTCATGTGGACGCAAACTGATTTCTCCGGTCGCGACCACCTCATGCTGTCCATCCGAATTTTCCACAATCAAATGACCCATGTCATCAATGTCCACCGGCAGGACCGTTCGCCGGCCCTGCGGTTCGACCAGGTCTGCCGGTTTTCCTAAAAAGAAAAGCCGCCGCCGGTAGCCCTCTAAATAGGGGCGGTCGGCCAAGGCTGCAAGGTATTTCTGCAAACGGTTTAAAATATCCGCTGCCAGCCGCGCCCGCAGCAAGGGGTCCGCAGGGCGGTCATCAAAGAGGCTGCCGTAAACCGATTCCCCAACCGTCGGCTGGGGAAATACGTTTAACCCCATCCCGACCACCGCCCAGCGCAGGCTTTTTTCTTCTAAAGAAAGGGCCGCTTCCGTTAGAATGCCGGCAATTTTACGCTGGCCACGGTAAACATCGTTCACCCATTTGATTCCTAGCGGTTCACCACTAAAAGCTTCCGCGGCTTCCGCCACAGCCACTGCTGCGGCCATGGTGAGGAGGGTGGCCTCCTGCGCCGGAAGCTTTGGTCGCAGGATAACACTCATATAAATGCCCACCCCTGCCGGCGAATAAAAATCACGTCCCCGCCGGCCGCTGCCGGCGGATTGAGCATCTGCCAGCACCACTTGCCAGGCCGGCGCGCCTTCTCCGGCCAGGGCCACCGCCCGCTTATTGGTGGAATCAATGAGCCCATGGCCTTCTATGGCTATCTTGGTTCCCGCCGGTAGGGCCTGGGCCAGGCTTTCGGCCGTCAGGAGGTTGGCCTCGGCACTGAGCCGATAGCCTTTACGCGGCGCCGCTTCAATGGCAACCCCCTGGGCCCGAAGGCCTTCAATCTGCTTCCAAACAGCTGACCGCGAAACCCCGAGCGCCGCAGCCAGGTCTGCGCCGGAAAGCCACGTGGTCGGGTGTTCAATAAAGACACCGAGCAATTCTTTTTGCATCTTGACCCCCCTTTACCAGTAGATGACCCATCGGTTCCAAAACGGGCATCATGCAAAAAAGGCCTTCATTAACGAAGGCCTCAGTTTCTTATAAGCTTTCTTTTGCCATACCGCAAAGATCGGCAAATGCTTTTTCATCATTTACCGCCAAATCGGCAAGCATTTTACGGTTGATATCAATACCGGCTTCTTTTAAGCCGTGAATCAGGGTGCTGTAGCTCATATCGTTCAAGCGAGCTGCCGCATTGATCCGGGAAATCCACAGTCTGCGGAAATCACGTTTGCGCAAACGACGGTGTTCGTAAGCGTATTGGCCGCTTTTCATAACCGCCTGGTTGGCTACCCGGAAAACCCGAGACCGACTGCCGTAATAACCTTTTGCCTGTTTTAAAATTTTTCTATGTTTTTTGCGGGCGTTGACGCCACGTTTAATTCTAGCCATTTGGACCTCCTAAACTTAGATCAGTTGATCGATGCGTTTGGCGTCACCCTTAAACATGATGGCGCTTTTGCGCAAATTACGCTTACGTTTCGGAGATTTTTTCTCCAGAATATGGCTGGTGTAAGCATGGTTTCTTTTAATTTTACCGGTTCCGGTGCGGGAAAAACGTTTGGCAGCACCGCGGTGTGTTTTCATCTTAGGCATGAAAATTCCCCCTCTTACTTGTTCTTTTTGTCGGTGTTATGTTCCTGAGGCACCAGCATCATGGTCATATTTCGGCCTTCAACTTTAGCTGCCTTTTCCACTTTAGCGATTTCACTAACATCTTGAGCGACCCGCTCGCAAAGCTCACGGCCAATCTCCGGATGCGTAATTTCGCGGCCACGGAACATAATGGTAATTTTAACTTTATTGCCGTCACCGAGAAAACGGGCGGCATTGCGCACCTTGGTATTGAAGTCGTGATCTTCAATCCCCGGACGCAGTTTAACTTCCTTGACGTCAATGGTTTTCTGATTTTTTTTAGCTTCGCGTTCTTTTTTACGTTGTTCGTATTTGTACTTGCCGTAATCCATAATGCGGCAAACAGGCGGCTTCGCGCCCGGTGCCACTTCCACCAAATCCAATCCGCGCTCCCCGGCGACTTTCATGGCATCGCGGGGATGCATAACCCCCAGCTGTTCGCCCTGATCGCCGATCAGGCGGACCTCGCGACAGCGGACACCCTCATTTACACGAAGTTCTTTACTTATGATCTACACCTCCGAATATTGAAAAGTTTTGCCTATAAAAAAAGACGGGATTCACCCGCCAATATTACATCATTGATACACAGCACCCCAGGCGCTCTGATAGATGATGCAACCGGACACCCCTAGGCGGCAGGTGAGAAACAAAGTTTCTGCTTTCGCAACAGATTTATTATACAAGATCAAAGAGGGGGTTGTCAAGAAGGCTGAGAGTAATTTACATTTTGCTGCATCTTATTATGTTGTCCTAAAATTAGCCCAACGACTAAAAGTAAGCCGGCAAATAGCCTGTAAATATAAACTATGCTAAAATTTTCACTGATTACCAAAATTCATCTTAGAGTTTATCACCGTTTTTTATTTCTTTCTATTTTATCCAACAACCGCTTTTAAAAGTATTTTTTTATCAAAGGGCCCCTAAGAAAAGACACTGTCGCACCCACCTAATGAAGCTTTAAAAGATCTATTGTCAACTTTGATAGGATAGATTTTTTCTTGCGATTTTAAAGGATTTGGTGCATACTATAAACAATTCATATGGTTCTTTTGATTTTTTGTGCAAAAGAGCCTATGAATTCTCTGCTTTTTTTGAAACTGTATTAAGGGGGAATGCCTTTCAGGAAGAACACCTTATATTTTTTTGTTCACTATTGCCATTAAGATTAAAAAGGAGGTAAACACATGAGTCAAGAAACACGTAAAACCAGTCGTTTTTCCAACCTCTGGTTAAAAGAAGACTACTGGGCCGTTTGGATCGGCTTAGGCACCATTTTGATTGCATTACTCATTTATAAACTCGGTGGGAGTATTGGACCACTGGGCGTTGGTTTTGAAGCATTTGATAATTTTTCTGTGGTTCCTGGTCAATTAGCAGGTCTTATTCCGCATTTGATTCTATTATATGTGGTCTTGGCAATTATTTTTGCCGTTGCCATTAAGATCATGGGGCATTCTATCCCTCAGTTTTTAAAAGGCTTTACGCTCTTGTATGTTATGGCGATTATCGTGCAGATTCTCGGTTCTTGGAATCCGGCCAAGGCTTTAAACTTGGAAGCACCGGTTTTGGCCTTGATCATCGGGATGATCATCGGGAACTTTGTTAAAATTCCGGCCTGGTTTGATGCTGCCTTGCGCACGGAATTTTACGTTAAAATCGGGATTGTGTTAATGGGGGCAACCTTACCCTTTACCCTTATTTTGTCCAGCGGCCCGGTGGCCTTCTTACAGGCAACCTTTATCGCTGTGACCACCTTCCTCACCATTTACTTTGTCGGTACGCGTATTTTCGGCCTGGACAAACGCTTTGCTGCAACCCTGGGCGCCGGCGGCTCCATCTGCGGGGTATCTGCCTCCATCGCCATTGGTAGCTCTGTCAACGCTGAGAAGAACCACGTCTCCATCTCCATTTCCATGGTTGTGGTCTGGGCGACCATCATGGTCTTCTTCCTGCCGATTATGTCCCACCTCTTGGGCTTAACCCCCGGTGAAGCCGGTGCCTGGATTGGGACGTCTGAATTTGCCGATGCGGCCGGTATCGCTGCCGCTGCACAGTTTGGCGATGCAGGGATTACATCCTTCACCTTAATGAAGGTTGTCGGTCGTGATATGTTTGTCGGAATCTGGGCCTTCATTTTGGCCATCGTTTCCGTTACCAAGTGGGAAGCCCACGAGGGCGGCGTTAAACCTGGCGCCGGTGTCATTTGGGAACGGTTCCCAAAATTTGTTTTAGGGTTCTTCATTGCTTCCTTCATCATGACCGCTGTGACGGTCGGCATTACGCCGGAAGTGAACGATGCCATCAATGCCGCCATCATTGGGCCAATCAAGAGCTTACGGACCTGGTCCTTTGTCTTCTGCTTCCTGTGCATCGGGTTGACGACACGGTTCAAGGAACTGGCTTCCGTCGGGATGAAACCGGTCGGCGCCTTCTCCATTGGGGTGCTGGTCAATGTTCTTTTAGGCTTCCTCTTCAGTGTGTTGATTTTAGGCCACTATTGGACAAACATCACTCAAGTGTTTGCCGGTTAATGTAAGATCACTTTGGAGGAATCATGTTTTTTGGACGACGGGTTAAACGGGATCGTTCTCAAAACGAAACCTGTGTGCAAAATGCACAGTTCTTTTTGACCTTTAAAGAGGCAGGCGAATGGCGCCGCAAGGCCATCAGTCCGGCCAAGGCCTTTACCCGGCTGGATAAGGCAAGCCCGGAAGATGTGCGTGCATTAAAGGCCTACACCGCCGACCGCATGGAGCGGGTGGCGCAGATGATGGAGGTCCTCCTGGCCCTGCACGATGACTGGGCCATTACCGCCCATGCTGATTACGTCAAAATGGAAACGGTCACCTTGGATTTTAAAGAAGCCATTGCGGCCCTTGCCGCCAAGGGCTTCACTGAAGACGACTACCTCCTCCAGGCGGAGTACACCCGCAAGTGGGGAATGCTTTAAAAGAAGAGGGTTGCGTTCAATCTGAACGCAACCCTCTTCTTTGCTTTAATCCTTTAATCAATATCGCTGAGCGTGCGCCGCACGGCTTCTTTCCAACCGGTAATATTTTTATTGCGGTCTTCCGAAGACATGGTCGGTGTAAAGCGGCGATTGATCCGCCGATGGCCGGCCAAATCTGCCAGGTCTTTCCAAAGGCCCACCTGCAAGCCGGCCAACATAGCGGCGCCTAAGGCGGTGGTTTCCAGCACATCCGGTCGAATCACCGGTACATTTAAAACATCTGCCTGAAATTGCATGAGAAAGTCATTGCCCGCAGCGCCGCCATCCACTTGTAAGGTCTTAATATCAACAGGGCTTTCAGCGGACATGGCCTCCAGCACATCATGGGTCTGGTAGGCAATGGCTTCCAAGGCGGCGCGAATCATATGGGCCCTGCCGGTCCCCCGGGTTAGGCCGAACATGGTACCGCGTGCATACATATCCCAGTAGGGAGCCCCCAAGCCGACAAAGGCCGGCACCAAATAGACGCCTTCATTGTTGTCCAATTTGGTGGCAAAAAAGTCGCTGTCTGCCGCCTCATCTAAAATGTGCAGGGTGTCTCGCAGCCATTGAATGACCGCTCCTCCAACAAAGATGGACCCTTCCAGGGCATAGGTGGGCCTTTCATCTACACCGGCGGCAATGGTGGTGACCAGGCCTTTTTGGCTAATAATTGGCTGCTGGCCGATGTTCATTAACAAAAAGCAACCGGTCCCATAGGTATTCTTGGCCTCACCGGGCGACCAACAGGTTTGCCCGAAAAGCGCCGCCTGTTGGTCACCGGCCATACCGGCCACCGGCACCATGACGTTCCGCCCCAAATGGGCTTCCCCAAAGGCATAGGATGACGGATGAACCTCCGGCAGCATGGCCTTGGGAATGTTTAAAATAGATAAAATTTCCTCATCCCAACACAAGTCATGAATATTAAAGAGCATGGTGCGGCTTGCGTTGGTGTAGTCTGTGGCGTGGACGCGACCTTCTGTAAGCTTCCATAAAAGCCAGGTGTCTACCGTGCCGAAGAGGAGGTCACCGGCCTTTGCCCGCTTCCGATCCGGGTCTACTTCATCTAAAATCCAGGCCAATTTGGTAGCGGAAAAATACGCATCAATGACCAGACCGGTTTTTTCGGCAAATAAAGCTTTATAGCCTTTTTGCACCAATTCTGCACACCGGTCGGCCGTACGCCGGCACTGCCAGACGATGGCGTTGTAAACCGGCTTACCTGTTTTTTTATCCCAAACGATGGTGGTTTCCCGCTGGTTGGTGATGGCCAGGGCATCAATGGCCTTTGGGTCAATGCCTGTCGCCGCCAGAGTTTCTTGTAAAACGCCGAAGGTCGTTGCCCAGATATCCTGCGGGTCCTGTTCCACCCAGCCCGGATGCGGAAAATATTGGCGCGTTTCATTTTGGCGCACATCCACAATGGTCTGCTGGTGATCAAATATAATGGCACGGGAACTGGTTGTCCCCTGGTCTAAAGCAATAATATATGACATAGGCCCTCCTTTATACAGCCGCGCATTCATAGGGTTATTATACCATTTTAGCGCCCCTTACGGCTGCTTTCTCTAAAAATCACGGCAAAGAAAAAACCACATTGACGCCGGGCGTCAATGTGGTTTTTATTATTGCTTGTCCTGAGGACCTGCTTCGTCCTCATCGTCTTGAAAAATATCGTTGACCGTATCTTTAAATTTACCAAACCAGCTTTTGCCGTCGTCCTTATCGCCGGTCGTTTTAGCGGACGACCGATTTTTCTGGTCTGTGTAGAGTTCTTTGCGGTCTAGACTTTCAGAAAGCTTGGTAAAGAGCTCTTTCTGCTCATCGGTCAAGCCCTTCGGCGTCTCAACAACAACGGTCACGTATTGGTCACCGCGGCCGAAGCTGCGCATGCCTTTAATGCCCTTCCCTTTGAGCCGGAACCGGGTGCCGCTCTGCACGCCGGCGGGGATTTTAAATTTCAGCCGTCCTTCCAGGGTCGGCACTTCAATCTCATCCCCTAAAGCAGCTTGGGCCACATTGATAGGCTGCTCCATATGAATATCGTTGTCAACACGTTCAAAAACCGGGTGCGGTTTAACCCGAATATAGATGAAGAGGTCACCGGCCGGGCCGCCGTGCTCGCCGGCCTCACCTTCGCCTTGCATCCGCAGGCGGTTGCCGTTGTCCACGCCGGCAGGAATGGTAACATCCAGGGTAACCGTTTCCCGCCGCATGCCCTGGCCGCTACAAGATGGGCAAGGTTCATCAATGATTTCACCGCTGCCACCACATTCCGGGCAGGTGCTCTGGGTCTGGATCCGCCCGAAGGGCGTCTGTTGCGCGCTGATCACCCGGCCCGTGCCACCGCAGCGGGAACAGGTATGGGGGCTGGTGCCGGGCTTGGCCCCACTGCCGTGACAGGTGTCACAGACCTTATGCCGGGCCACGGTGATGGTTTCTTTCCCACCAAAAACGGCCGTTTCAAAATCAATCAGCAGGTCTGCACGCAAGTCATTGCCCCGTCGCGGACCGTTTTGCCGTTGGCCATAGCCGCCGGCTCCGCCGCCGAAGAACATGTTGAAAATATCGCCGATATCCCCGAAGTCGCCGCCAAAGCCGGCGCCGCCCGGTCCCTGTCCGCCGAAGCCGCCGAATTGCGGGCCGTCCGGCCCAAACTGGTCGTACTGTTGCCGCTTCTGGGGATCAGAGAGGGTTTCATAGGCGTCGTTGACTTCCTTAAAGCGCTTTTCCGCCTCTTTATCGTCGGGGTTGACATCGGGGTGATATTTACGCGCTTTTTTGCGAAAGGCTTTTTTAATATCCTGTTCGCTGGCGTCTTTATCGACCCCGAGCACCTCATAGTAATCGCGCTGATCGGCCATTATTTATCGTCTTCATTCACTTCGGTGTAGTCGGCGTCAAAGGTGCCGTCTTCACCGGTGGCGCCACCGTTTTCGCCTTGTGCTTCGGCCTGAGCGTTGGCCTGGGCCTGGGCAGCGGCGTACATTTTTTCGGTCATTTTATAGAGGGCCTGGGTCAAGGCTTCTGTTTTTGCCTTAATGTCCTCGGTATCGTCGCCTTCTAAGGCCGTGCGCAAGTCTTTTTGCGCATTTTCAATGGCTTCTTTATCCGCAGCCTCTACCGTTTCGCCGGCATCTTTCAAGGCCTTATCGGTCTGGAAGAGCAGGCTGTCCGCATTGTTGCGGGTATCAACAGCTTCCTTCATCTTCTTATCCGCTTCAGCGTTTTCTTCAGCATCCTTGACCATCCGGTCGATGTCTTCATCGGACAGGCCGCTATTGGATTGAATGGTGATCCGCTGGCTCTTACCGGTCCCCTTGTCTTTTGCGGAAACGTTCACAATGCCGTTGGCGTCAATGTCAAAGGTCACTTCAATTTGCGGAATGCCGCGCGGAGCCGGCGGAATATCCATTAAGCTGAACCGGCCCAAGGTCTTGTTGTTGGCAGCCATTTCCCGTTCCCCCTGGAGGACATGAATGTCCGTAGAGGTTTGGTTGTCGGCAGCGGTGGTAAAGACCTGGCTGCGGGATACGGGGATGGTGGTGTTGCGTTCGACAATCTTGGTCATTACGCCACCCAAGGTTTCAATCCCCAGGGACAAGGGCGTCACGTCCAAAAGCACCACATCTTTTACTTCGCCGACCAGGACCCCGCCTTGGATGGCGGCACCGATGGCCACACTTTCATCCGGGTTGATGCCCTTGTAGGGTTCTTTATTGGTCAGTTTCTTGATGGCTTCCTGAATGGAGGGCATCCGGGTGGACCCACCAACCAGGATGACCTTGTCAATATCGCCGGCCGAAATGCCTGCATCGCTCATGGCTTGGCGAGAGGGGCTCATGGTTTTTTCAACCAAATCGGCGGTCAGTTCGTCAAATTTGGCCCGCGTCAGGGTCAAGTCCATGTGTTGCGGTTGACCGTTGGCGTCCATGGAAATAAAGGGCAAGTTCAAGTTGGAGGTGGTCACCGTGGACAGTTCCATCTTGGCTTTTTCAGCGGCTTCTTTTAAGCGCTGCATGGCTGTTTTATCAGCAGAAAGGTCAATGCCGGTGTCTTTTTTGAAGTTATCAACTGCCCAGTCAATGACCTTCTTGTCAAAGTCATCCCCGCCTAAACGGTTGTTCCCGCTGGTGGCCAAAACTTCAAAAATCCCGTCACCAATTTCCATCAGGGACACGTCAAAGGTCCCGCCACCCAAGTCAAAGACCAGGATTTTTTGATCTTCCGATTCTTTATCAACGCCATAGGCCAAGGCGGCAGCTGTCGGCTCGTTGATAATGCGCAAGACATCCAGACCGGCAATTTTACCGGCGTCCTTGGTGGCTTGACGTTGGCTGTCGGAAAAATAAGCCGGGACGGTAATCACCGCCTGGGTCACCGTTTCGCCCAGATAGGCTTCTGCATCGCTTTTTAATTTTTGCAAAATCATCGCAGAAATTTCCTGGGGTGTGTATTCCTTGTCCCCCATATGGGCCTTATAATCCGTCCCCATGTGGCGCTTAACAGAAGCGACCGTATTGTGCGGGTTGGTGATGGCCTGGCGTTTGGCCACCTGACCGACCAAGCGTTCACCACTGTTGTTTAACCCGACCACTGAAGGCGTTGTCCGGTTGCCCTCCGTATTTGGAATGACGACGGCTTCCCCGCCTTCCATAACGGCAACGCAAGAGTTGGTTGTTCCTAAGTCAATACCGATAACTTTTCCCATATTTAATTCCTCCCAAAAAACTGTTTTTCCTGTAACTGGATTTATTAGAAATCAGCTGTTCCCGCTTACCCGACAAACGGTGGGGCGCAGCACCTTATCTTTAAATTGATAGCCGGCGCGCAACTCATCAATAATGGTATTTGCCGGTGCTTCTGCATCGTCAACCACCATAATGGCCTCGTGATAAACCGGGTCATAGGGTTCACCTGCTCCGGCGATTCGAGACAAGCCGGCGCCTTCCAGGACCGATAAAAGCTGCCGCTGGATCTGCTCCAGGCCGGTCATGACGCTTTTATGGGTCTCGTCATCTTCCGCCGGTGCGGTTTGCAGGGCCATATCAAAGGCGTCTAAAACCGGCAAGAGGTCTTTAATCAAACTTTCGTTGGCGTATTGGTAAATCTCGGCCTTTTCCCGCTGGGTCCGTCTTTTATAGTTGTCAAAATCTGCCAGCAGACGCAAATAACGGGTATCGGACGCCTTGTCTGGTTCGGCTTCAGGCGTTTCAGCCTGATCTGAAGCTTCTGCCTGATCTGAAGCCTCTGCCTCCGTGTTGGTTTGAGCATCAACCCTTTCTTCAGGGTCTTGATGGTCCGCCGGATCCGCAGCAGCCTGGGCATCGGCGGTCAGTGTTTCTTTGTCAACAGCTTCATCGCGCAATGCGCTTCACTCCTTTTCTATGATCGAATATCGCGCAATTGCCAGGCAAAGGAATGCAAAAGGGGAGCCAGATCATTTTGATGTTCCGGAACCAGCATCGCTTTGTCCCTGAATGCCTCTTCCAAGACTTGAACCGTCGTCTGTAAAAGGCGAGCGCTTATGAGATAATTCATTCGTTTTGGGCCCAAAAGGCCCAGGTGGCCGCGTTGGCGACCGATATGATAAGCCGTACAAACCATGGCACAATCGTCCAGGGCATCATCCGGCAATTCTACGCCTAAGCGGATAACCGGAGCGCTACCGGAAATACTGGCCAAGAGATTTGGTACTGTTTCTTCCTGTTCTAAGGCATTGAGCACCCGGCGCAAACTGTCCGGATTGCGGAACTCCGGCTGATCCAAAAGTTTCAGCGTACCGCTTACATAAACCACCCGTCGACCGTCATGAGAGATGGCTTCGCCCAGGCGGTCAATCACATGGCGCGCAAAGCAGGCCAAATCGCCTTCCTGCTGCTGTAAAAATTCCGCCAGCGGCGCCCGCCAATAGTGCAGTGGCAAGCCACGCAAATAATGGTTGAGCAAGCCCTCAATAATCAACATCTCTTTTTCGCCAATGCTCAGCGGCATATCCACCAGTTCGCTGTTCACCTGTTCATCATCGGTGACCATCACCAAAAGCGCCCGTCCCGGCGCCAGAAAGATCAGGTTCAACCGAGCCAGAACCGCTTGTTCTTCCGGCGCCAAGGCCGGCAAGTAGAGCATGGCCGGAAGGCCGGCCGTTTTTGCAAGCCAGTCCACCAAAGCCAGGCGCATGTTGTCATCATTGAGCTTCCCGGCGGTCAGCCATTGACCGATACCGAAGGGG
The DNA here is from genome assembly GCF_900101835.1 of Peptococcus niger. NCBI lineage: Bacteria > Bacillati > Bacillota > Clostridia > Eubacteriales > Peptococcaceae > Peptococcus > Peptococcus niger. The sequence continues at coordinate 2,985 of NZ_FNAF01000005.1, read as the reverse complement.
TCTGTCCCGTGTTGCTCAGCCAACCGCACCGGCAATAAGTGCGTTATGTAATAGGTCAAGCCTTCATCTGTTGGGATCCGCCCTGCAGAGGTATGCGGTGCCATGACCAGCCCCGCCTCTTCCAAGTCGGATAAGTCATTGCGGACGGTGGCCGCGCTGACCCCCAGGTCTTTTTTCTTGGACAGGGTTCGTGAGCCAACCGGTTCCGCGCTGTCCACATAATCACAGATCAAATGCTCCAGTATGCGTTCTTGTCGTTCCGTAATGCCCACGACCCACCTCCTTGTCGATTAGCCTTGTTAGCACTCAACCCTTTCGAGTGCTAACCATGTATTAAATTTAACACCTTTACCTGTCCTTGTCAAGTTTATCAAAGAGCTATCTTTTAGTAATTTGAAGTTTCTTATCGCATTCTTTTGTGAAACGGTTACTCTCCCTGTCATTCAAAAGTTAAAGCCCCGTTTGGCTATTCAAATAATTCCTTTGCAAGACTTTAGAGCTTATTGATATTTATTTTGTATATAAAATGACGTCTTTTAGCTCAGAATCTGCACAAATACCCGTTTTTTCAAAGTAAAAAATTATAAAAGCGCCGTCCTCCAGTCACTAAACGTTAACGTTTAATAACCGGAGACGGCGCTTTTACAAATGACTATTTCTATCATTCAAGCAAAATCAAGAAATGTTCATTATAACATTCTTTACTTTTCAGAAATATATACCGCACGTTCACCATTGTTCCACTGAATAGAAAGATCAAGCCCTTCTGCCAAAGACCGCAAAGGAACAAAAGCACGATTTTCACGAATGATTACAGGCGTATTGGCAACCTGTTTCATGCCATTCTTTTCAAATTCAACCGCATCAGGATGAAATTTCAAGGTATTGTTACCACGTTTTGCAATAACTGTTCTCGTTGCGTTATCCCAATCAACATTTGCATGAACCGCTTCTCCTACAAAACGCACCGGAAGATATGTGTAATTGTTCCAGATAATCGGCTGATAAGCTAATTGTATGCGTTTCCCATTGTAATATACGGGAATTTCTTGCTTAGAAGACGTCTGACTTGAAGCCGAACTGCCGGCATTGCCTCCACCTACATTGACAGTTTTTGATGTAACAAGCGTTCCCTGTTCAGACCAATAATCTGCTTTCAGTTGAATGGGTTTCCCTTGCCAAGGCGTAAAATCAACGGTTGCTTCATAACTTGGGAATTTTGCTTGTGCAGCATACTGTCCATTCACATAATAATCCACATGGTCAATCCGATGATTGACATCATTCACGTAGCTGGAAATTTTTTCTTTTCCGGATAGGGTTGTTTTCTCAACCTTTTCATAATAGTAGCTACTTCCCGCACCAACATTGCTCAAGTAATACGGATCGCTGACAGCGGTCTTGTAGGCCTGTAAGAGTTCCGGAACATCAGTGACAACACCATGAACCATACGTGCACCAGGTTCATTATGATTCCAGTAAACAACCATTTTTAAATTCGGATACCGACGGGCAGCGCCTGCGTAAAAACGTTGAATTTCATAAGCAGCAACATTTTTAAGCGATAAATCCGTTGTTCCTTCAATATTCGGCATCGCTGCGCCCTCTGTAATAAAAATGGGTTTTTTTGCGCCATAACGATCATAAATCTCGCGGAAACGATCCATCCAAGTATTGCCTTGTTGCGGTGTGCCATTAGCATTGAATACCGGATAGCTGGATACACCAACCCAATCAACATACTGGTCTCCCGGATACCAAGCCACTTCGCTTCCAATAGGCCAGTCATTCGGACACCAGCACATAACCACGTTAGGCGCTTCTTGATGCATCACATCAGCAATAATGCGGAATTTCTCTTTGTAAAGTTCCGGTCCCCAGCTTTGCCAGCCATTGGAGCCATCCGTCAAATTGAATTCACTGTTAAAACGCAAGAAAATAGGAATGCCATAAGACTGTAAAGCTTTGGCTTGACGACGTAAATTGTCATCATTTTGGATAGCATTTGCATTGGCAACTTCTAAGCCCAGTTGAATGCCTTTAGCGCCAATACGTTTCGCTTCTTTCATATAGGAAGCATAATGGTCCAAGGACTCACCTTGGTCATAATTAATATACAAGAGGTAGGTGGCGTGATCTCTACCAAGCACCCTTTCTGTCGTATGCAAAAACCATTCACCGGATTCAGCTGAAGCGTTATCATTATTTAAGGTATTGTCACCTTGTGCAAATATACCCAAATAAGAGCCTGTTTTGGGCTCAAACTTGGCACCATGATAAAAACGATCCCCAGCTACAGACGCAGGCTTCTGTACGTAAATGCCATACTCTGTATATGTTGGATCAGCAAAAGCCGGTGTTGAACCCGCTACCAAGGCAATCGCCAAACCAACCCCCAACATTTTTTGCAACCAACGCTTTCTTTTCATAATTTCTCTCCTTTTTTCCACCGCAATAACCAACTATATATATATATATATATATATATATATATATCACAGACAAATAAAAATACAAAGATTTTATTAAGAAATATTCATTCTGAACTATCTAAAAACATAATAGTCAACAGCCACAAGGGCCACAAAAATGAGATGGTTTCACGACAGGGAAAAATAGATTGTATAAAATAATAAAATGGCTCTGGGTGTTCATTGGAACACTTGCTTAAATTGAATCAGAACCACCGGCTTAGCCGGTGGTTTGTTATGCCCCTATAAGGGGCTGTTACTGGCAGCACTCACGTGCTCTGAATTTCTTTCTCTTGCAACAAATCCCCCAGTTGGCGCTAAAGCGCCTATTTTCATACTTTATTTGACCTGCTTCTCTTGCATAGGTCTCTTAACGCTTTTCCTATGCTTTTTTCAATCTCCCATAGATAACCTGTCGCTTATATTTTGGCGCAAACACGATATGATACTTACAATTCCAACTTGTATGTGCTAAGCTTCTCTTATCCATATGGATACCTCCTTGATATTTTAT